>NZ_ANPF01000030.1:0-21012 GCF_000328325.1 Halobacillus sp. BAB-2008
GTGAAGGCGAAGAGGTCACACCTGTTCCCATGCCGAACACAGCAGTTAAGCTCTTCAGCGCCGATGGTAGTCGGGTAGATCCCCGTGAGAGTAGGACGCTGCCACATCAATTCTCTTTCCTTATTGCTTTATTTGAAAAAGTTTTTCAATTATTCCAACGTAGCTCAGTGGTAGAGCAATCGGCTGTTAACCGATCGGTCGTAGGTTCGAATCCTACCGTTGGAGCCACTTGCTTCCATAGCTCAGTGGTAGAGCACTTCCATGGTAAGGAAGGGGTCGCCGGTTCAAATCCGGCTGGAAGCTCTGTAGAATGTTTTAATGGCCCGTTGGTCAAGCGGTTAAGACACCGCCCTTTCACGGCGGTAACACGGGTTCGAATCCCGTACGGGTCACCACTCGGAGGATTAGCTCAGCTGGGAGAGCACTTGCCTTACAAGCAAGGGGTCGCAGGTTCGAACCCTGCATCCTCCACCATTAACTTTATATCGCCGGCCTAGCTCAACTGGCAGAGCAACTGATTTGTAATCAGTAGGTTGGGGGTTCAAGTCCTCTGGCCGGCACCACTTAATATTTAGTGGAGGGATAGCGAAGTTGGCCAAACGCGGCGGACTGTAAATCCGCTCCCATCGGGTTCGTAGGTTCGAGTCCTACTCCCTCCACCATTTTATTTCTGTGTGATAGTTGCTGATAGCTATTTGTCAGCTTATTTTTATGAAATTAAATAGACATGATGTATAAGATGAAGAAGAACGTTTATACTATTTCTATACTCATTGGGCCATAGCCAAGCGGTAAGGCAACGGTTTTTGGTACCGTCATGCGCTGGTTCGAATCCAGCTGGCCCAGCCATTTTCAATTAGTGTCTTTCGTATAGTAAGATCCTCTACTAATTGTAAGCACACATTTTGACATCATGAGCCATTAGCTCAGCTGGTAGAGCATCTGACTTTTAATCAGAGGGTCGAAGGTTCGAATCCTTCATGGCTCATTCTTATTTGCGGGAGTAGTTCAGTGGTAGAACACCACCTTGCCAAGGTGGGGGTCGCGGGTTCGAATCCCGTCTCCCGCTCCATTTTAAAGGGGCCTTAGCTCAGCTGGGAGAGCGCCTGCTTTGCACGCAGGAGGTCAGCGGTTCGATCCCGCTAGGCTCCACCATTTAAATAGTAAACTAACATGATATTTCATACATAACCTGACAGGTGATTGTCAGGTTTTTTTGTGTGGAGAAACGGGATACCTCTTTTCTTGGATAGACTTGTAAACATGCAGAAGGAACCCCTGATTACCCGGTATATGCGTATATATATACATAATGATGTCTGGTTGAGTCATTGCTGTAAAAACGGATACAATTGGTATAGAGTATAAAGGAGGAGCTTTGATGAATAAACAACTTTCAGTTATTGGTGTTCCGATGGATCTTGGTCAAATGCGCAGAGGTGTGGATATGGGACCCAGCGCCATCCGATACGCAGGAATGATTGAACGGCTGGAGAAATTAAACTACGATATTAAAGATCTCGGGGACATCGAGATTCCTCGTCCGACATATAAACAAGAAGTAAAACAGGATAACTTGAGAAACTTGGATGAAATTACAGAAGGAAGTAAGCGTTTGGCTTCGGAAGTAGATGAGGTAATTAAAGGGGAGCGCTTCCCACTCGTGCTGGGTGGCGATCATAGTATAGCGATGGGCACACTGGCGGGCGTGGCAAAGCATTATGAGAACCTTGGTGTCATCTGGTACGATGCACACGGTGACCTTAATACAGCGGATAGTTCCCCATCCGGAAATATTCACGGTATGCCGCTGGCAGTGAGTCTTGGTATCGGTCATGAAAAGCTGACAGGTATCCACGGGTATGAGCCTAAGATCAAGCCGGAAAACATCGTTATCATCGGAGCTCGTTCCCTTGATGAAGGAGAGCGTGTATTAATTAAAGAAAAAGGAATCAAGGTGTACACGATGCACGAAGTGGATCGAATGGGCATGACAAAAGTGATGGAAGAAACAATAGAATACCTGCAGGATCGTACGGATGGTGTCCATTTGAGTTTGGATTTGGATGGATTGGACCCAAATGATGCACCAGGTGTAGGTACTCCGGTTATCGGTGGGTTGAGCTACAGGGAGAGCCACTTAGCTATGGAAATGCTGCATCAATCGAGTATGATTACGTCTGCAGAGTTTGTGGAGGTCAACCCAATTTTAGATGAAAAAAATAAAACCGCTAGCGTAGCGGTAGGGTTGATGGGATCTCTATTTGGTGAAAGCTTAAAGTAACATACATTATCCTTAACAGTAGCTGGCCTTCTTTAAGGCTGGCTGCTGTTTTTTATTATGGAGCAGTTCATACTCGTTAAGTAGATGATCGAGCTGCACGCTGACACGCACAACCTCTGGAGAGCTTAATTGATGGGAACGGGCAAGGCGTGTCATTTCCAGGCGGCAGGCTTCAATTTCCTCTGTCAGAGCGGTCAAACGCTTTATCATTATTTGTCCTCCTAAATTTTTTACATTTACAGCTTTATAACCGATAGTAAAAAAAGTTAAACTTATATTAGACAAAAAAATGTATTTTTTTTGAAACTTTAGGGCGAGGTCATCCGTAAAGGGTATCGACCGCAGATGCAGCGGAGGTATAGTAGATGGAAACCATGATCAAACAGAAAATAAAACAGGTGAAAAAGGGCGATCAGGCAGCTTTTGAAGATATCGTATCTTTTTACCAGAACAAAGTGTATCACATATGTCTCAGGATGATAGGGAATTCTTATGAAGCGGAAGATTTGGCACAGGAAGCATTCATACGTGCTTACACCAATATTCATAAATTTGATGAGAACCGTAAATTTTCGACATGGCTCTATCGAATTGCTACGAACTTATCCATTGACCGCATCCGTAAGAAAAAACCCGATTACCATCTCGATGCCGAAGTGAGGGGAACGGATGGACTGGATATGTACTCCCAGCTTGCCGCTGATCAGGCGCTGCCTGAAGAAGAGGTGGAGACTATGGAGCTTCAATCCTACATCCACAAAGAAATACTTGCACTGCCTCCGAAGTATAGAAGTGTCATTGTCCTGCGTTATCTTGATGAGATGGCGCTCCAGGAAATTGCAGAAGTATTGGATATTCCTGTAGGAACAGTGAAGACAAGGGTCCATCGGGGTAGAGAAGCGTTACGTAAGAAGCTTCGACATGTGTGAAGGAGTTGAGAGGGAATGAGTTGTAATAAAGAAGCAGTGCTACTCATGCATCAGTATCTGGATGGAGAATTAAATAAAGAAGATGAACGACGACTGAGAGACCATCTGCAGGGCTGCGAAGCTTGTCAGCATCACTTTCATGAATTGAAGAAGACAACGACGTTGATACAGAACAGTACACCGGTTTCTGCTCCTCCAAGGTTTACTGCGAATGTCATGGCGAACCTTCCAAAAGAGAAGAAGCGGAAAGGATACTTGCGGAAACTCCAGCAGCATCCTATTTTAACGGCTGCTGCCGTGTTTTTCCTTCTGATGTTCAGCGGGATCTTTACGGCATGGAATCAGGATCAGCAAGTAACCGTGTCCAAGCAGGAGAACTTGGAGATTCGTGATCAAACCGTGATCGTACCAGAAGGAGTAACCGTAGACGGGGACCTCGTTGTGCGAAATGGAGATCTGCAGATAGATGGAAAGATTAACGGCGATGTAACAATCATCAATGGAGACATTCTCGAGGGAAATCCGAAAGGGAAAGTTGATTCCGGGTTGGATTCCAATAATCTGCGTGCGTACTCTGGAGAACTGACAGAAGTCAATCAGGTGTATGAGTGGGTTTGGTACCACACGAAAGAAACGGTGGAAGATATTTTCTCATTTAATTCTGATGAGCAGTGAGACAGCATGACACCAGTCATGCTGTTTTTTATAGGTGTGGAAAAGTCGCTGGTCACGACGGGATTATATATTAGCAAAAAGTTATGTGATATAATGGGAACCGTGAAAAAATTTAAAAAGCTTTATCTTATATAAAAGGAAGTGTAGGCATGCTTGATGGGGGATTAGATGTGTTAGATTACCTTCTGATTACTGTTGATATCGCCCTTGTCTGGTTTGTTGTATATAAATTAATCATGCTGATTCAGGGGACGAAGGCTGTTCAGTTGTTGAAAGGGATCTTCGTTGTCCTTGGAATCTGGTTGCTGAGTAATTTATTTGGGCTTACCACGTTAAGATGGTTGATGTCGCAGGCAATTACATGGGGATTCCTGGCTATAATCATACTGTTCCAGCCGGAATTGAGAAGAGCATTGGAGCAGCTCGGCCGCGGCAGTTTCTTCAGTCGGAATAATTCAGAAGAAGAAGACGCGGAGAAGACGCTGCAGGCGATTATCAAGTCATGTAATTACATGGCAAAACGTAGAATTGGTGCCTTGATTACTATTGAAAGAGACACGGGGATGAACGATTATGTGGAGACAGGTATTCGTGTCGGCGGTCACTTGTCGAGCGAGTTGTTAACCAACATATTTATTCCTAACACTCCGCTTCATGACGGAGCGGTCATACTTAAAAGCAATGAGATCGTTGCCGCTGCCTGTTATCTTCCATTGTCGGAGAGTCCATTCATCTCCAAAGAGCTTGGAACGAGACACCGCGCGGCGATGGGAATCTCTGAAGTGACCGATGCACTTACAATCGTCGTATCGGAAGAAACAGGGGCTATATCCTGCACCAAAAACGGTGAACTGCACCGTGACCTCGATCAGGTCAAACTGGAAGAGATATTACGAACAGAATTGGATCATTCATCCCCCGCGGTGAAAAGCTGGAACTGGAGGGGGAAAAAGAATGGATAATTGGCTGAAAAGTGTCTGGTTTATCCGGATTATTTCGTTGATTCTGGCCGTGCTGCTTTGGGTGACAGTCAATGTCGAAAGTAACATGGATTCTGATTCTCTTTTCTTTAATCAGACATCGTCGGATATGAAAGTGATGGATGACGTACCACTGGAGATCCGGTTTGATAGTGAAGAGTATGTAGTCAGCGGCCTGCCTCAGGAAGTCTCTGTTAGGGTGGAAGGTCCTGCAGGAGCAGTTGCTCCCGTCGAAAGACAGAGGAACTTCACTGTCTTTGCAGATTTAAACGGTCTTGGTCCAGGTACGCATGAAGTTTCTCTTCAACATTCCGGTATTTCAAATCAGTTGGCTGTAACGCTGGATCCGAAGATGATAGAAGTGACCATTGAAGAGAAGGCTACCGAAGATTATGAGGTCAATGTCGATTACATTAATGAACGTGAGATGAACCCGGGCTTGGAAATTGGAGAAGCGGAAGTCGATCCTGCTGCTGTCTCCATTACCGGTGCCTCTTCCGTCATGGAAAGAGTCGCTTCCGTTAAAGCAATTATAGACGTGGGAGACGCTTCTGAGACTATTGAAAATCAGGAAGCTCCTGTTAAAGTGTATGACAACCAAGGAAATGAATTGAATGTCCTTGTCGAACCGACGACAGTTAATGTGACCGTGCCGATTGCAAAACGGCAGAAAGAGGTCGGTGTGAATGTCGTTCCAGAGGGCGAAGCGCCGGATGGTGTCGTGGTTAATTCTGTTACGACAGAGACAGAGACCGTTACCGTTTCCGGTTCAAAAGAGGCGTTGGACAGCATGGAAGAACTGCCGGACATTCCAGTGGATGTGTCTGATATTACAGAGGACGATACTGTTGAAGTAGAAATCCCGGTACCTGAAGGGGTGACAGAGGTCAGCCCCGGGAATCTGGAAGTTCAGGTGGATGTGGATACTTCAACAGACTCGGGCGACTGAAGCTCTGAAAGCATGAGTAAAAGAAAAATAATTCGTAGAAAATAAAGAATCGGTAAGAATAGAAAGAGGGGTCTTGAAATGGGTAAATATTTTGGTACGGACGGCGTCCGCGGCGTCGCCAACAAAGAGTTGACGCCTGAGCTGGCTTTTAAATTGGGGCGTTACGGTGGATATGTAGTGACGAAAGGTGCGGAGAGGCCGAAAGTGTTGATCGGCCGTGATACAAGGATTTCAGGAGAAATGCTGGAAGGGGCGCTTGCGGCAGGTTTACTATCCATTGGAGCGGAAGTCATGCGTCTCGGTGTCATTTCTACACCAGGTGTCGCTTACTTGACGAGGGCACTTCAAGCGGAAGCGGGAATCATGATTTCTGCTTCTCACAACCCTGTACAGGATAACGGAATCAAGTTCTTCGGTCCGGACGGCTTCAAGCTGACGGATGACCAGGAGAAAGAAATTGAAGCATTGATAGATGCGGAAGAGGACAACCTCCCACGTCCTTCTGGTGCAGACCTTGGACAAATCAATGATTACTTTGAAGGTGGACAGAAATATTTGCAGCATTTGAAACAGACGGTGGACTATGATTTTGATGGTCTTCACATTGCGCTGGATTGCGCTCACGGAGCTACGTCTTCGCTTGCGTCCCACTTGTTCGCGGACTTGGAAGCAGACATCACGTCCATCGGTTCGTCCCCGGACGGTCTGAACATTAACGAAGGTGTCGGATCGACTCATCCGGAACTGCTTCAGGACCTGGTCAAAGAAAAGAAAGCGGATGTGGGACTGGCTTTCGATGGAGACGGTGATCGTTTGATTGCAGTCGATGAGAAAGGGAATATCGTAGATGGCGACCGTATCATGTACATATGTGCTAAACATATGAATGGAAATGGAACGCTTAACCATTCCACTGTCGTATCCACGGTCATGAGTAACCTTGGTTTCTACAAAGCTGTAGAAGCAAATGGTATGAAGAGTGACAAGACGGCAGTAGGCGACCGTTATGTCATGGAGGAGATGCGTCGCGGCGGCTATAACCTTGGAGGTGAACAATCCGGTCATATCATCTTCCTTGATCATATAACTACCGGTGACGGAATGCTTTCTGCACTTCAATTGGTCAACGTTATGAAAGAAACAGGCAAGCCTCTTTCTGAGCTTGCTGGTGAAATGGAACAGTTCCCGCAAGTATTGAAAAACGTACGAGTTATCGACAAGAACCGTGTTCAGACCCATCCGCGTATTCAAGACGCTATTCAAGCTGTAGAAGAAGAGATGGGCGGCAGCGGCCGCGTACTTGTAAGGCCTTCAGGTACGGAACCACTTGTCCGGATCATGGTTGAGGCACCGACGGAAGAACAATGTGAAACATATGTAGACAGAGTAGTCCAAGTCGTTCAAGAAGAACTTGGAATGGAAGAGTAAGATGAATGATGCGCAGGTTTCACAATGGTGGAGCCTGCGCATATGTTATTACAGAGAACTTACATTTCTGTAACGGTCTAATAATTATATTGACCAATTGATGTTCTCTCAGGTAAAATGAACGAAGTCCTTGAATTTTGAAAAAAAGTAGGGGAATACCCAATTCCTGGACGTCCGAATTTAGAGATAGATAAGGAGGATTGTCAGGTTGAGAATCACAATAAAGCGCCAGGACTGTGTAGGACGAACGAAGCAAACACAGTTGACGAGGTGGAGGTTCATCGATGTTTCGGCGGATGCCTCCCGGTTGCGTACTTCGACCGTCTGTTTCCGTGTAAACCGTAGAGGTGACTCTTCGAACAACACATGGGAACCAAGTACATCATAAAAAAACAATGATCGGGAGAGGGGCAGCGAATCGCCCCTTGGATTATAGACGGCATATTCGTTGCCCTTCTTCTTTTTATAGGAGGATAACAATTATGTGTGGAATTGTAGGATATATTGGACAAGAAGATACGAAGGAAATTCTTTTGACTGGTCTTGAGAAGCTTGAGTACCGCGGATATGACTCTGCTGGTATCGCTACTTTAAATAATGATGGTGTGGAAGTGACGAAGGTGAAAGGCCGTATCGCTGCGTTGAGAGAAGCAGTCGACGGAGATGTGAAGGCGACAATGGGGATCGGGCATACGCGTTGGGCGACACACGGTGCGCCAAGCGTAGAGAACGCACACCCTCACCAAAGTACTTCCGGCCGTTTTACTATTGTACACAACGGTGTCATCGAGAACTATGTGGAAGTCCGCGATGAATACTTGACGGATGTTGAGTTGAAGAGTGAGACCGATACTGAAATCATCGTACAATTGATCGAAGTGCTGTATAACGACATGAAAGACGTAGCAGCTGCTTTCCGTAAAGCGGTTGAACTGCTCACAGGTTCTTATGCAGTAGCGATGATCGATCGTGAGAATGAAGATACCATTTACGTAGCGAAGAACAAGAGCCCGCTTCTAGTCGGTCTTGGTGAAGGCTTCAATGTCGTAGCCAGTGACTCCATGGCTGCTTTGCATGTGACGAATGAATTCATGGAATTGATGGATAAAGAAACAGTTATTCTTCACCGCGGCGGTGTAGAAATCCAGAAGCTTGACGGCTCTACTGTTTCCCGTGAATCATTTACAGCAGAATTGGATGCTACAGACATCGAAAAAGGTACTTATCCTCACTTCATGTTGAAAGAGATCGATGAGCAGCCTTTCGTAATCCGTAAAATCATCCAGGAATACCAGAACGAAAATGATGAAATCAAATTGGATCCGGAAATCCGCGGGGCAATGAAAGCATGTGACCGCATTTATATCATTGCTGCGGGTACCAGCTATCATGCCGGTCTCCTTGGAAAAGAATTCATCGAGAAATTGGCCAACATTCCGGTAGAGGTACATGTAGCGAGTGAATTCTCCTATAACATGCCGCTTCTATCAGAAAAACCGTTGTTCATTTTCATTTCTCAATCTGGAGAAACAGCAGACAGTCGTTCTGTCCTTGTCCAAACGAAGAAACTTGGTCATCCGGCGTTGACGGTTACAAACGTCCCTGGATCCACCCTTTCCCGTGAAGCGGATTATACCCTGCATTTACATGCAGGTCCTGAGATTGCCGTTGCATCAACGAAAGCATATACGGCACAAATGGCTGTCCTTGCTATCCTTGCCGTGGATACTGCCCGTGCGAAAGGATTGAAGCTTGATTTCGATCCGATGCAGGAGCTTGGTATCGTAGCTAACACAATGGAGGCATTGACAGAGCAGAAAGAGAAGATGGAAGAATTAGCTCGTGATTACCTTGCGACAACGCGTAACTGTTTCTTCATCGGCCGTGGTTTGGATTACCACGTAGGCTTGGAAGGGTCCTTGAAATTGAAAGAGATTTCTTACATCCAGGCGGAAGGTTTTGCAGGTGGAGAGTTGAAGCACGGTACCATTGCTTTAATTGAAGAAGGTACACCGGTTATCGCATTGGCTACCCAGGAGAACGTGAACCTTTCCATCCGTGGTAACGTTCAGGAAGTAGAAGCACGTGGGGCTAACAGCATGATTATCAGTATGAAGGGCTTGGATAAATCCGGCGATGCATTCGTCATCCCGCATGTCCACGAATTACTGACACCACTTGTGTCTGTAATCCCGATGCAGCTGATTTCTTACTATGCTGCTTTACACCGTGATTGTGACGTTGATAAACCGCGTAATCTTGCGAAGAGTGTAACAGTAGAATAAAACAAAAAGCTTCGGAAGCATTTGCTTCCGAAGCTTTTTTTAATCTCCAAACATATAGGTTCGATGGTGGTACGATATAGAAAATGCAACACCTAGTGCAATCAGATTCCCAAGCAGGGCACTACCTCCATAACTGATGAATGGAAGCGGGATACCCGTAATCGGCAGGAGCTGCACGCTCATTCCGATGTTTTGGAATACGTGAAAGGCAATCATAGCAATGATACCGACCATGACGTAGGAACTATAGTTGCTGTTGGCGCGGAACGCAATCGTCGTGAATCTATAGATCAGGAAAAAGAACAGAATGATGACGATACAAGAACCGAGAAAACCGTATTCTTCTGCAATAATACTGAAAATGAAATCCGTCTGTGATTCCGGCAGATATACTTCCCGTTCTCCAAATCCCTTTCCATACAACTGACCGGAACCGATTGCCCTCATCGCTTTGACGAGCTGGTAACCGGTTGAATCTTCGTATTTCGTAGGTTGGAACCAGGAATAAATCCTTCCCAACTGGTATGATTTTACTCCTAAGTATTTGTCCAAGATCTGTGGTGCCTGCAGAGCGAGCCAGATCAACGTCGTTCCCAGTGCAGCAATGGATCCGAAAATAGGAAGAATGATTTTCCATTGAATGCCGGAAATAAGAATAAATCCGGACAAGATGGCGATGAACACAAGGCCTGTCCCTAAATCGGGCTGCTGCATGATCAACAGTAATGGAAGACCTGTCGTCGCAACGAGCTTCAGCAGGAGAATACCATCACTTTTTAATGTAGATACACGGTGTATTTGGTTGTGGTTGACGGCGACTCTGCCGAGGGCAAGAATCGTAAAGATCTTCATCAGCTCGGCCGGCTGCATCGATCCTAAACCAGGAAGAACAAACCAGCTTTTTTGTCCTTTGATCACGGGTGCGATTGATGGAGGAGCAATAACGAGAAGAAACAGCAGGAGCACGCCGAATGCGTATAAATACCAGCTGATGTTCTTGAAATCCTCCGGGTCAGCGAGGAGCATGAAGCCGATAACGACAGCTCCCAGTCCATACCACAGCAATTGTTTAAGGACAAAGTTTTCATTATATTGTCCACTTTGCTGGGCGCTGTATAAGGCGACGATACTGACAACGACAAAACAACAAGCAATAAAGAAGAGCTGCCAATCAAACCTTTCTTCAAACTTCATATTGAGTTATACATCCTCTCGTGTTGACGAAACCAAATCATTCAAAAATATGCATACTGATTTCTATTATAAGCACTTCTTTCCTTTTTGAAAAGTAGGCTCGTTTCTCCTTCCTCTATTATAATTGATAATTTTGTGAAGAGGAGACGCAATAAAAAAAGACAGGACCACATTTCCGGCTCCTGTCTTTAGAAACAAGTGAATGTCTTCTGAACCTTCATATATTGATACAAGGTATGAGCATGTCTGCCTTCCTGCGTTTCCGGTGTTTGAAGTTTTTTTAGTCGTTTCAGAAATGCACGGTCACAAGCGCAGTAGTCTTTTTTTATCCGGTAGCACTCATCGTGCGCTCTGCAGGCGGCATCGACGGCATTGATGGGCTCTCCCGGTCCGCTGCACCCCGGACCGCAGTACCTGTATCCTGGAAAAACGCAAAACCCCGGCTTTCGAATCCTGCGATCTTTTCTTTTTCTTGGCATACTTTTCTCCTCCAAGTCTCGGGTCTTCCTTCCCAGTATATGAAAATAGAGGCGGGATGCATGGTCATTCGTCATTGGTATAAACGGTTGACGGAGGGGTCTTTTCCTTTTCAGATGCATACATTAATTCTGATGAGGTTCATATTGGAATCGTGGACAAAAAGGAAAAGAAGAGGGGGAGCATTCATGACGTATCAAGCAATAATATTAGGCACAGGACCTGCAGGGTTGACCGCTGCCGTCTATTTGGCGAGAGCGAACATGAAGCCGCTTGTCATAGAAGGTCCGGAGCCGGGGGGACAGCTTACCATGACAACGGAAGTGGAAATTTTCCAGGTTCCCGGATGGAATTATGGGACCTGTTCTCATGGACCATATGAGGAAACAGGCGGAACGGTTCGGCGCAACTTTCCAGCAGGGATGGGTTACAAATGTGGAAGTGGATCAGAAGCCGTTTAAGCTGCAAGTGAGCGGAATAGGAGAATTGGAGACAGAGGTATTGATTGTGTCCACAGGCGCTTCTGCCAAGCTGCTTGGAATTCCTGGAGAGAAAGAGAACATCGGTCGAGGGGTCAGTACGTGTGCCACGTGTGACGGTTTCTTTTTCAGAGGCAAGAAGGTACTCATTATCGGCGGGGGGGATTCCGCCATGGAAGAGGCCGCTTTTCTTACGAAATTTGCGGATCACGTCCAAGTCGTTCACCGGCGGGAAGAACTGCGGGCATCGAAGATTATGCAGACCCGGGCGAAAGAGAATGCAAAAGTAACATGGGCGCTGAATAAGACACCGGTGGAGATGATCTCGGACGGGGCCAAAATTACCGGCATGAAAGTGAAGGATAACGAATCAGGCAAGGAGGAAATGATCGAAGCGGACGGAATATTTGTGGCGATCGGACACCATCCTAACACCGATTTCCTGCATGGAAAATTGGATATGGATGAGAAGGGGTATTTGCTGGTTGAGCCTGGAACGACAAAGACGAATGTTCCGGGAATATTCGCATGCGGTGATGTGCAGGATCAGAAATACCGTCAGGCCATAACGGCGGCAGGAACCGGCTGCATGGCGGCCCTTGATGCCGAACGTTTCCTGGAGGCGGAATTACGAGAAACTTCTTGTAATAGGACGGAGGAACCTTCTCGAACCGGAGACTCTTCCACATAAAGAATGATACAATGATGACAGAATGTGGGAGCGGAGGAGGAGCTGTCATGATTGTAGAGAATGCGCATGGGTTATTTCTTCAAAGGTACGACGGATTGGGAGAAAGAAGTTGGAGGAGAGACGATTGTTATAAGTTTGTCTTCTCTCCATATGGGCAGAGCTGCTACCAGACAGAATCGGGCGACTTGGTCATTGATAAAGAGCAGTTTGTCCTGTTTAATCCAACTATGAAACATAAGCAGTGGAAGGCAGAGGAAGAAAAGTTCCTTGTAGAAATCCGTCCTGAATTTTTGATGGAGACCGCTAGAGAGCTTGGCTACCCATCGGAATCCCCGGAATTCGCCGCTCTTTCTTATCGGCAGGAGCCCGTTCATCAGTGGGTATCATTCGTCCGGTCATTTTTGAAGTCGGAGGGGGGAGATTCCAGCTCCCTGTTTGTGGAAAACAGTATGGTGCAGCTTGCCATCCTCCTGCTTAAGTATGGACTTGGCTCTCACCGACATGACGTAGTTTTAACACAAAGCGTTGATCCGTTAAACCGGGTGATGGATGCACTGAAGGAAGGCTACCGCGAGAACTGGACGCTTGGAGATATAGCGGAAGTCGCTCGTATGGATAAATACCAGCTCTCT
Organism: Halobacillus sp. BAB-2008; assembly: GCF_000328325.1. Classification (NCBI taxonomy): domain Bacteria; kingdom Bacillati; phylum Bacillota; class Bacilli; order Caryophanales; family Bacillaceae; genus Halobacillus; species Halobacillus sp. BAB-2008. Next base: position 13,004 of record NZ_ANPF01000030.1, read on the forward strand.
CATCTATTTAAGCGGGAGAGCGGGGTCTCTCCTTATTCATGGCTTCAGATGTACCGCTTGTTCAGAAGTCAGCAGGATCTGCTTCATACGAAACGATCCGTCTTAACGATAGCAACGGAACACGGGTTCTCAAGCATTGCGGTTTATAATCAATTATTTAGACGTATTTATCATCAGACGCCGACGCAGTTTCGTAAACGGCACGCCTTTACCTAACCACGAAGCCACACATAAAAAGATGATACAGCAGCCACTTATAATCATAAGTGTCTGAATGGACAGGAAAGTCGAGAGCAGTCCAAAGAAGGCAAGGGAAATGGTATTTGCGGCATACAGTAGAACGGCATTTGTACTGAATGCCCTTCCCATCTTGGACTCCGGCACGTATTTCTGCAGTAAACAGACCCGGGAAAGGCTTGCAACAGGAATACCGATGCCGATGAGGATCGTGCCAATGACAAACTGCTCCGGTTTATAGAAAGCGCCGTAATACAAAATACCGGTTCCCCAAACGGCTGCACCGATTACATAGTGGTGCAGCCCCCATTTCTGAATGAATAGCGGGGCGAGAAGATTGGTTATAATGACGACTGCACCGAATACTCCTTGAATTCCGCTGTACCACAGCTCCCCGTCCGGTCCTGCCTCCATAAGGGCGAGCAGCAACCCCACCTGCCATACCCACGTATTCATAAACACCGTATAAAACGTGAAGAAAAAAAGGCTTCGGATAGTCGGCATTCTTCCCGCCCACTTAAGAAAGGACCCGACAGAAGGCGCGATGGAACGGATCGAGAACTTTGTACTTCGCTTTTCTACCATTATGATCTGCGCAAGGCATAGGACACTCCATACATAGGTCAACGCATCTAAACTGAAGAAGTGGACCACTCCCATGGTTTCAATGATGACGATGGATAGAAGAGGCGTCCCTATTGTAACGCCTCTAGTCATGGTGTCGTAAAGGCTGTTGGCGGCAGAACGTTCTTCCTCCTTTGTAATCATAGGCAGGACAGCACGGTGTGCCGGATTGAAGAAACAGCCGATTGACTGGAGAAGAAAGCTGATGATAAGAAGGACGCCGAAGGACAACGCATCTGCATAATGGAGCAGCAGGATGGACGCGACCAAGGGAATACGGAGGAGATCCAGGATGATCAACAGCTTCTTCTTGGGCAGTGCATCCGCTACTGCTCCGCCGATTAATCCGAAAAGTAAATAGGGAGCGGTTTCTGCTACTGCCATGGCTGTCGTATGGGCCGCGGACCCCGTCAGGTCATGGGCAAGAAACAAAAAGGCCATTGCCGCTAAGCTGTCGCCAAGTCGTGATATGCTTCCGCCTAATAAATAAAAACGCACATTTCTGTTTTTCCATAGTATTCGATACATAACTTCACCTCATCTCCATCATAAGAAAGAGTGGAGTGGGCGTCTGTATGTATATTGGTGGGATATGTTCAATATTTCATCAGGTGATATAAAAAAACACCCGGAAACCCGGGTGCTTCTGTTGTTACGCGTTATTTTCTTGTCGTTTGTGTTCCGGCAGGATGAGTGACCGCGGAGCACATTTCTTCTTCGTCAATTCAGAGACGATGAAGATCATAAGGAAGGCCGCGATACATGCTGTCGTACGGAATGGGAAGAGGACGATGCCGTCTTCGATCATCGGGTACGGTAGGAATGCCGGGAGACCTAGTGCTGGCTCTCCGCCTCCAAGACGAAGGAAGAGGGAAACCGCAAAACCGGCGATCGATCCGTAAAGGTTGGCATTCTTATAAAACAATGCCATTGTCAGTTGAGGGAACAAGATTGTGTAAACAAGGTCGGAGGCCAGATACCAGAGAGTGTAGACACTCTTTACGTTCAAGGCGATAATCATGGATCCGACACCAACGATGATGATGGTACGCTTAATGACTTTCTTCAGTTTGTCTGAGTCTGCATTTGGGTTGATCAATGGACGATACACGTTCCAGGATGCCATAGAAGAGGCAGATAGGATCGAGGAGTCCATGGATGACATAACAGCAGCTGCAAGTGCACCAAGTCCGATGGCTGATACCAGTTCAGGAGTCAGATATCGAAGAACGTGCGGCAAAATGACAGATGCGTTTTCAGGCGTTGGGATACCCATGGATGCCCAGTCGATATTGACTCCAACGACACCGATCAACACAGCTGGAATGGCAGCGATGATACAGATGACACCTGCTGTGATGGAAAGCCACATAGCTGTCTTCTCACTTTTAGCGGAAAGGACACGCTGGAAATATACCTGCCAGGCAATTCCACCGAATATAAGCAGCAATGCGTAGTCGATCCAGTTCCAGAAGTAATTGCCCCATTCAGGGTCCTGCCAGCCGTTCAGCGGAGGGAACAGGTTGGCGTAACTTCCGAACTCTGTTTTGTAACCGCTCCATGCGGCATCAAGTCCACCTACATGTCCTAATGTGAAAGGCACGACCAGGATAAGACCGATAAGCAGAATAGCCATTTGGAACACGTCTGTATAAGCAACGGCCCACATACCTCCGGCTACAGTATAAGCGATAGCGATGATACCGGAAAGAATGATAGAGGTAGTGAAGTCGATATTCAGAATGGTTCCAAACGTTGTACCAAGTGCTGTCAGGATAGCGGCACTCCAGAACATCTCACCAAGGAGCGCAGGTAGGTACAGAACACCTGCCATTTTCTTACCAAAACGTTGTTCAAGTGGATCGAGGATGGTCATGAATTCATAACGGCGCATCTTACGGGCATAGAAGATACCACCAATGATCAAACTTAGTGCATAGCCCCAAGGCGCCTGGCCCATACGATTCCGTCGGCATAAGTGGATTCCGCCGTCCCGTTGATGTAACCACCACCGACCCAGGTAGCGGCCATTGTAAACATGGCGACGCCGAGCGGCATGCTGCGGTCAGCGACCATCATGTCTTCGAGAGATCCGGATTTTTTAGTAGCGAAGATAGCACCGATGTAGTAAACGAGGGCATAAAAGGCAATCATGGCGATGAATCCGCCCCATTGGATGTTTTCATTTGTGAAGGCGATGTAGAGGACAAATATACCTAACAGTGTTGCAAGCAAAATAGCCGGTCCGTTCTTAGCCAAGAAGGACTTCGATTGATTTGACGGTTGCAATGATATCACTCCTTGTAGTTTTTTGAATTTTCTGCAAATCACAGCGCGCATACGTCTCCCCTGAAATAACATGTTCTGTTATTTTTGAGAGGCGCATAGAAACAATTATTCTTCAGAATCAATAGGGATGTACTCGAAAATCTCTCCACTTTCTATGGAATCGACTAACTTCAACAGCCATTTATAATAAGGCTTGGATCCTTCCAACTGACGGTGGATCCGCTCTGCTTCAAATCTGGTGTCCTCATCAATATCCGTAGAATTCATGATCATTTCCAGTTCAGCTTGTGCCTTTTTTACGGCATCCATATTGATCTTCGCTTCTCTGATCCATTTTCTTGAGAAGAAATTGGAGAAGAAGTTGAAGAAATCTTTTTCTGCGACAAATGTCTGACGGCGTGTTCCTTTTCGGAATGTCTGCTTGACGATGCTGTAGCTTTGGAGCTTCTTCACTCCTGTGCTCATGCTCGGCTTACTCATTCCGAGTTTCTCACGCATTTCATCGAGGGTCATGTCCTTTTCGAAGTACATCGTTCCATAAAGGGTTCCGGCACTCCGCGTCACGCCATACAAATCCATCGTTTCTGCTATGGAGTCGATGACTAAGGCTTTGGCATTCTCGATGACGTCTCTGGAGTCATCTTCATGATTCTTGGTCATTAAAAACCTCCTCGCCACGCATGCAGTAAAGTTCATTAAATTTTTTCTTTACAAACTTATCTTAACGAATATAATCTGCTTGTCAAAATTTAATCTTTTTTGAATATGTACTGAGCCTTGCTATCCCATAGGTTATACAAGATTCATTTTTATTTTTCCTTTGACAGCAAATTATAAACATGTTAATGTTGAAAATTTGCAAAAAAATAGCTGATAATGTCGAAAAGAATAGGGAATAGTCGAAAAAAGCATGAAAAATCATAAAAAAAGATAAATACTTCCTGTAGAATGACCTCCCATTCCCCCTTTTATTCGTAAAGGGAAAAGAAAGGTATGACAGTGTTTGGAAAAGGGGACGATGATACAGAATTGTCACAAAATCCGGCGCCTTTTCTTTAGAAACCGTCAAAGATATGAATTATAATGTAGATAATGTGAAGTTTTTCACAAAAATGCATATAAGGAGCTAATGAACAGCTATGAAGCAACTAAGCCGTGTAGCTTTTCGTAATAAAGGTGTGCTATGGGCATTGATTGTAACCTCCTTCCTGATCGGGGCAACCATTATTGGTCAATCCTATTTCTTCGTAGCGATTGTCGACCGGATCTTTCTCGGTAACGAAAGCTTCGGGGAGATTGTGCCGCTTCTTGCGGGCTTATTACTGGTGTTGGCAGGACGCACATTCTTCACATGGTGGAACGGAAGAATTGGAGTGAAAATGGCAGCAGATTCGAAACGATATTTTCGCAGGCAGGTGCTGTCTAAGTTCACCAGGAATCCGCTGCAGTCCGCAATGGAAGGTCAATCCGGGCGTAAAGTAAGTGTCCTTTTGGATTCCGTAGATGAAATCGACGGTTATTATAGTAGTTATCTGCCACAAATGATTCAGACGATGATCATTCCTTTTATGATCTTGATTGTTGTATTTGCGGAACATTTATATTCTGGATTGATCATGATCATTACCGCACCGTTTATTCCATTATTTATGGCGATTATCGGCGTGATGACGAAGAAGAAATCGGAAGAACAAATGGAGAAGCTGTCTGCCTTCTCCGGGAAATTCCTCGATACACTGCAGGGTCTTACAACGCTTAAATTGTTTGGACGTTCCAAACAGCAGGTGAAGGAAATTGAAACAAGCAGTCACGGTTTTCGGGATGCCACGATGGAAGTATTGAAGGTGGCGTTTGTATCCTCTTTGATGCTCGAATTTATTTCTATGTTAAGCATTGGACTGATTGCATTGGAAATTGCAATTCGATTGGTCGTTTATGAACAAATATCCTTCTTCTCCAGTTTCTTCATTCTTATACTTGCTCCGGAGTTTTACTTAACATTAAAAGATTTCGGCAGCGCGTTCCATACAGGGAGAGGGAGTGCCGGTGCCGCCAATCAACTGGCTGCGGAACTGGAGAAAGAGGAAGAGGACTTGAACTGGGGAGAAGAAAGGCTGGTCACTGATGCTCCTCCGCCTATAGAGTTCAAAGAGGTCTCTTTTCAATACGGGGAAGGGTTCTCTCTCCAGGACCTTAACTTAAAATTACCGTCAGGAACGCAATTGGCGATCGTGGGAAAGAGTGGCGCAGGAAAGACGACCGCTCTCCATATGTTTGCGGGTCTCGTAAAACCTCAGAAGGGCGAAATTATTGTAAATGGAAAATCATTATTTTCTTATCATGAGGAAGATTGGTTCAGACGTGTCAGTTACATTTCCCAGAATCCGTATCTATTCTCCGGGACAATGGCAGAGAATATCGCAATCGGTGACAACGGTCGTCACTCGATGGAAGAGATCAGGGAAGCGGCGCGTAAGGCCGGTATATCAGATTTAATTGAATCGCTGGATCAAGGGTATGACACTCCTGTTGGAGAGGGAGGGCGCGGCCTTTCCGGCGGGGAAAAACAGAGGCTGGCAATCGCACGGGCTTTTCTGAAGAAACCATCGATCATCTTGTTTGATGAACCGACAACCGGCCTTGACCTAAAGACGGAACGGGTTCTTCAGCATTCCATAGCTGCATTGGCAGAGTACTCTACGATCATTACAGTGGCCCACCGTCTGCACACCATCAAAAACGCTGACCAAATTTTATTTCTTGATAAAGGGGAACAGGTTGGCCTCGGGACCCATGAAGCGCTGCTTCAAGAGGTTCCTGAATATAGACGGATGGTGACTGTACAGAAAGGAGACAGCACGTGATGAAAGAATTGAGAGAAGTCATCCACCTGGTCGTCAAGGAAAAGAGAGACATCGTCTTATCTGTTCTTTTCGGATTTCTTGCCGGAATGTCCGCGGTGGGTCTGTTTGCCTCAAGCGGCTATCTAATTTCCCGTGCAGCACTGATTCCACCGTTGTACGCCTTGACTGTCATGATTGCTTTCTTGAAACTGTTCGGCTTCGCCAGAGCGCTTGGCAGGTATGCAGAGCGGTATTTTTCACACAGGGCTACGTTTACCATATTGAGTAATATCCGTTTGGCATTCTATAAAAGACTGGAGCCTCATGCACCCCGGATTTTTCGGAGATATCGGAGTGGAGACTTATTAGCCAGAATAGTCGGGGACGTTGAAAGCCTGCAGAACTTCTTTCTGCGCGTTTACTATCCGCCGGTCGTCCTTGTGATTATCTTCCTTGCAACGATCGTATTCACGGCTATTTTCAGCTTGCCTGTGGCGCTTGTTCTGTTGGGGGGGCTTGTTGTCACCGGCCTCTTCATCCCGTCCTGGTATGCAGTAAAGCAGCGGAAGTTAGGGAGCCGTGTGCGAACCGCTCGCGGGGCTCTGTCCACTGAAGCGACAGAATTTCTGTATGGATTCCGGGATTTAAAGATTTATCAGCAATTGGAAGGAAGAGAGAACAGCTTGCGTGAGGCAGCGGGAACGTATATTCATGAACAGGAACGGGACGGAAAAGCGATGCTTGCCAGTCTGTCATGGAACACAGGAGTATCCCTTATCGTCTCCTGGGTTGTGCTAGGCGTAGGGGCATATCTTGTTGCCCGAGGGGATCTCAATGGTCTTTTCCTTGCCATGCTTGTCATGATATCGTTGACGGTTTTTGAAAATGCGACACCAATGGCCGTTCTACCTTCGCATCTGGATGACAGCAAGCGTGCAGCGGAACGACTCTTTACCATCACAGAGGAAGAGAGTGTACCTACTACGTCCGAGTTAAACGTTGAATCAGGTGCTCCAGCCATCGAATTTGAACATGTCGATTACACGTTTCCTAATGAAGAAAGAAAGGCTTTATCCGACGTGTCCCTCTCTATTCCGGCCGGATCCAAGACGGCCATCGTCGGAGCAAGTGGGTCGGGGAAGTCTACATTACTGCAGCTTATGCTTCACTTTCAGCTGCCAGATCAGGGGAGTGTAAAAGTGAACGGCGTGCCGATCGAGCAGGTTAAGGAAGAAAGCGTATGGGCGCGGAGTAATGTGGTTCTTCAAGAAAACCACTACTTTTATGGCACAATCGAAGAGAACTTGGCCATTGCAAGGGACGGTTTGACACAGTTGGAGATGAAGCAGGCTTTGAAAGATGTCGGGCTGGATTTTTCTCTTGAACAGGTCGTTCTTGAAAAAGGGGAAAACTTGTCCGGCGGAGAGAAACAGCGTCTTGCAATTGCCAGAGCATTTTTGAAAGGGGAGAAGTGGTGGATGCTTGATGAACCAACCTCTTCCGTTGATGCTTTGACAGAACAATCTATTTATAAGCGTCTCTATCAGAAAGCCGAGCGTGATACGATCATCCTTGTTAGCCATCGTCTGTCCGGCCTGGAGAAGATGGATCAAATCATAGTGATGGACCAGGGTATGGTGATAGAAACAGGGTCTTATGAGACATTAATGAGAAAACGCGGACATTTTTACGAATGGAAGCAGGTAGAGAAGGACATCTTTTTGTAATACCAAAAAACCCCCCTCCGGCTTTGGAAGCGGAGGGGTTTTATAATGGAGATAAGATTCATAGGACGAGATAGGTCAATAATAGTATGGGTACGGGTAGGAATAATAAGGATACGGTGCGTAATAGGGTATAAGCGCGAGGGTAGCGAGTCCGGCCAATGGAAGCAGGACATTTTGGAAGCGGCGGGCTCTCCAATAGCCGTACTGGCGTTCACCGGTGTTGTCCTGCCCCTCATTCCTATCCACATCTTCACTGACAAGCATCGTCACCTGATCCGGAGTGACGTCG
>NZ_ANPF01000031.1:0-23475 GCF_000328325.1 Halobacillus sp. BAB-2008
TTGATGTGGTGGTGAAGGCGAAGAGGTCACACCTGTTCCCATGCCGAACACAGCAGTTAAGCTCTTCAGCGCCGATGGTAGTCGGGTAGATCCCCGTGAGAGTAGGACGCTGCCACGTCATTTTAGAAACCAGAAGTAATAACTTCTGGTTTTTTTCTATATTCAGAACCGGTTTCATATGAATATAGAAAGGGGGAACTGCGGTGCACTGGTCTTATTTCTTTCATGATGATATTGTTTTAATTATTTTCCGCCTGTGCTTTGCTTTAGTGTTATCAGGATTAATCGGTTTTGAAAGGGAGATTAAGAATCAATCGGCGGGCTTTAGGACACATATTTTGGTCGGGGTTGGTGCTTGTTTAATGATGCTGCTTTCTCTCTATGGGTTTACGGAATTTATGAGCCTTCACGAGCAGGTGAGGTTTGACCCGGCGAGGATACCTTCTTACGTTATCAGTGGAATTGGTTTTTTAGGTGCCGGGACCATTATGGTAAACGGCTTGACGATTAAAGGTCTTACAACAGCAGCGTCGATCTGGACGGTAGCAGCAATTGGATTAGTAGTCGGTGCTGGGTTATACGATGTTGCTACGTTTACCACTTTAGTCGTGCTGACAAGCTTGGCCTTTCTGAATAGAATGGAAAAACATAAAGTTAGAGGCAAGCGGAAAAACAGCTATAGCATTACCGTTCGTGGAAGTGCAAGGGTGCATCGGGTTCTGTCGGTATTTGAGGAATTTCAATTGACCATTCAAAAAGTGGAGGTCCTGTCTCTACCTGAGAGCCAAAAGAAATTGTTGGTTGAGGTAAGTCCGTCTCAGTCCTATGATCGTACACTTGTGATGGGTCGAATCAGTGAGCAGGAAGGAGTTATGAAAATGACACATTATATTTAAGGCTGTGCAGGAAAAAACTGCACGGCTTTTTGTTTTATTTGCTAACGAAAAGGGGAAACATAGTTGATGTATTTATCATAAACAATATAGTTGCGTACCAGTAAAATATGAGTATAATGAAATTAAAGTCAAAGATAGTCAAAGTCAAAAGAGGGGGAGGGAAAATGCGAAATATATCAGACATCATAGAGGAATATTTAAAGAAAACCCTCGATGAGTCCCAAACCATTGAAATTAAAAGAAGCGAAATTGCTGAGCGTTTCCAGTGTGTACCTTCGCAGATTAATTACGTGATTAAGACAAGGTTCACTGTGGAAAAGGGGTATATAGTGGAAAGTAAACGCGGAGGCGGCGGGTACATCCGGATCAGTCGGGTTCCTTATCGGAAATACGCTGATATGATCGAGGAATTGATGGATTTAATCCAACCCCGTATCTCCCAGACCCAAGCGGTGGACGTTCTGGAGCGACTTATCGATTATGAGGTCATTACAGAACGGGAAGCGAAGATCATGGAAAGCATCGTTGACCGTGATGTGCTCAAATTTTCTCTCCCTCTACGCGATGAGATAAGAGCAAGAATCATGACGGCGATGCTGTTCACCCTTAAATATAAATGCTGATTGCGGAAAGGGGAGATTCAGATGGAATGCCAGGAATGTCATCAAAGACAGGCAACCGTTCATTTGACTCAGGTAGTAAATGGGCAAAAGTCGGAGATACATGTGTGTGAAGTATGTGCGAAAGAATATGGATATGTTAATTATGGAGAAGAAAACTTTACTCTGAATGATCTTCTATCCGGACTCTTTCATTCGGATAGCCCTTCTCCATACAGCGATCAGAACAAAGCTGCACCTCAGCAGAAATCTCCATTAAAATGTTCCAACTGTGGTTTGACATATGAAGAGTTTGCAAGGATTGGCAAGTTTGGTTGCGGAAAGTGCTATACCACTTTCGGCGAACGACTGGATCCAATTTTAAGGCGGGTGCACAGTGGAAATACAAGGCATGATGGGAAGATTCCTAAAAGAGAAAGCGGCAATCTCCATTTAAAGAAAGAGATAGAAGAATACAAAGCTAATCTTCGACAATTAATTGAGCAGGAAGAATTTGAAGAGGCAGCGAAAGTTAGAGATAGGATCAGATCTTTGGAAGGGCGTCTTCATAGTGGAGAGGCAGGTGATGAGTAGATGTCGTTACAGAATTTTGTAAATGAGGCTATCAGTCCCTGGATGAAACAGGAGGGGCCGGACAGCGATATTGTGATGAGCAGCCGCATACGTCTTGCCCGGAACTTCTCCCAATATCCATTTCCGATTATTGGATCTGAAGAATCCTTAGAAGAAGTATTGGAATTCTTTCAGAAAGAGTTTCAAGAAGAGTCCTTTAGAGATTATGAAGATTTTGAAATGGTCCGGATGACGGATCTTCAGCCGGTTGAAAAAAGAGTGTTGGTTGAAAAACACTTGATCAGCCCGCATCTCGCTGAAAAATCGGACACCTCGGCTGCGTTGATTTCGCAGAACGAGCAGGTGTCGATTATGGTTAATGAAGAGGATCATATCCGCCTTCAACTTTATTTCCCTGGTTTCCAGCTGGATAAGGCGTTGGAACAGGCATCACAACTCGACGATTGGCTGGAAGAGAAAATTGATTATGCATTTGATGAGAAACGCGGGTATTTGACCGCTTGTCCGACGAATGTCGGCACCGGAATGCGGGCATCAGTTATGATGCACCTGCCGGCATTATCCATGACTCAGCAGATCAATCGTATGATTCCCGCGATCAACCAGCTTGGCTTAGTTGTCCGTGGCATCTATGGGGAAGGAAGCGAAGCACTGGGGAATATTTTTCAAATATCGAACCAGATCACGCTTGGTAAGTCGGAAGGTGACATTGTAGAAGACCTCCACAGTGTGGTAAAGCAGTTGATCGATCAAGAGCGAAGAGCGAGGGAAGTGCTTCTGAGCCGGTCAGGAATTCAACTGGAGGACCGCATTTTTCGATCCTATGGTGTTCTAACCAACAGTCGAATCATAGAGTCTAAAGAGGCAGCAAAATGTTTATCCGATTTACGGTTAGGTATCGATTTGGACTTTATCGACCACATACCACGGACGATCTTGAATGAATTGATGATTTTAACGCAGCCGGGCTTTTTGCAACAGTACGCCAAAGCCAGCTTATCTCCCGATGAACGGGATGTAAGAAGGGCGTCTCTAATCAGGGAAAGACTTCAATTAGAAAACGAAGAATAATGTTAGGAGGGAATGTCCATGATGTTTGGGCGATTTACAGAAAGAGCACAAAAAGTTTTGGCACTGGCACAAGAGGAAGCAGTACGCTTAGGTCATAATAATATCGGGACGGAACACATCCTGCTTGGTTTAGTGAGTGAAGGGGAGGGAATTGCTGCGAAAGCTCTGACAGCTCTCGGCCTTGAATCCTCCAAAATCCAACAGGAAGTGGAGAAACTGATCGGTAAAGGGGAAAAGGTATCCCAAACGATCCACTATACTCCAAGAGCTAAGAAGGTCATAGAATTGTCTATGGATGAAGCTCGTAAGCTGGGACATTCATATGTAGGGACAGAGCACATTCTCCTTGGTTTAATCCGAGAAGGAGAAGGGGTAGCGGCCCGCGTTCTTAACAACCTTGGTGTAAGCCTTAATAAAGCCCGTCAGCAAGTATTGCAGCTGCTTGGGAACAATGAGTCTACAGGCGGTCAAAATCGTCGTGGAGGCGCTTCTGGAGGACAGGCGACGAATGCGAATACACCAACCCTTGACTCCCTGGCCCGTGATTTGACGGCCATAGCTAAAGAAGGAAATATTGATCCTGTAATCGGCCGAAGCAAAGAGATTGAAAGGGTCATTCAAGTCTTGAGCCGCCGTACAAAGAACAACCCGGTGCTTGTAGGTGAACCTGGTGTTGGTAAGACGGCCATCGCAGAGGGCTTGGCTCAGCAGATTATGAACAACGAAGTACCTGAAATTCTGCGTGATAAGCGAGTCATGACGTTGGATATGGGTACAGTCGTCGCGGGAACGAAATACCGCGGGGAGTTTGAAGATCGCTTGAAAAAAGTGATGGAAGAAATCCGCCAGGCGGGTAACATCATTCTATTCATCGATGAACTCCATACATTGATTGGTGCCGGAGGAGCAGAAGGAGCCATTGATGCATCCAATATTCTGAAGCCTTCTCTTGCCCGGGGTGAACTGCAGTGTATCGGTGCGACAACCCTTGATGAGTACCGTAAATATATTGAAAAAGATGCAGCACTTGAGCGTAGATTCCAACCGATTAAGGTGGATGAACCGACGCTTGATGAGTCCATTCAAATTTTGAAAGGTCTGCGTGACCGTTATGAAGCTCACCACCGTGTGACCATTACGGATGATTCTATTGAATCAGCTGTCCGTTTCTCCGACCGGTATATCACGGACCGCTTCCTTCCGGATAAAGCGATTGATTTAATCGATGAGGCAGCTTCCAAGGTGCGCCTGCGCTCCTATACAGCGCCGCCAAATCTTAAAGAGCTGGAACAGAAGCTTGAGGAAGTCCGGAAAGAGAAAGATGCGGCTGTCCAAAGTCAGGAGTTTGAAAAAGCAGCATCCCTTCGTGATAGCGAACAGCGTTTGAGAGATGAGCTGGAGGAGACGAAGGATGAGTGGAAAGAAAAACAAGGCCAGGAGGATTCAGAGGTAACGGTAGAAGATATTGCTTCTGTCGTATCCACTTGGACCGGTGTTCCAGTTTCCAAAATGACGAAGGATGAAAGTGAGCGTCTTCTTAACCTGGAAGAAACGCTTCATAACCGAGTAATCGGTCAGGAAGAAGCGGTCAAAGCTATTTCCAAAGCGATCCGTCGTGCCCGAGCAGGGTTGAAGGATCCGAAACGCCCGATTGGTTCCTTCATATTCCTTGGACCTACCGGTGTAGGTAAAACAGAGCTTGCTCGCGCGCTGGCAGAGAGCATGTTCGGTGAAGAGGATGCCATGATTCGAATCGATATGTCGGAGTACATGGAGAAACACAGCACGTCCCGTCTTGTAGGTTCTCCTCCGGGATATGTAGGATACGATGAAGGCGGTCAGTTGACGGAGAAGGTAAGGAACAAACCATATTCTGTTGTACTTCTTGATGAAATTGAGAAGGCGCACCCGGAAGTCTTCAATATCCTGCTGCAAGTATTGGAGGACGGCCGTCTGACAGACTCTAAAGGACGTCTTGTTGATTTCCGAAATACCGTGTTGATCATGACATCCAACGTGGGTGCTTCCGAATTAAAACAAAACAAATACGTCGGCTTCTCTATGGGTGAAGCGGATCAGGATTATAAAGACATGAAGTCCAAAGTGACAGATGCTTTGAAGAAAGCGTTCCGTCCTGAATTCCTAAACCGTATTGACGAAACAATTGTTTTCCACTCCCTTGAGAAGAAGCACATGAAGGATATTGTCGTTCTTATGGCAGAAGAATTGCGTAAACGTCTGCAGGAGCAGGAGATCGACTTCACACTCTCGGATGCAGCTATCCAGCACATCGCAGATTCCGGATTCGACCCCGAATATGGGGCACGTCCATTGCGCCGTGCTATACAGAAGAATGTCGAAGATCTTCTATCAGAGGAATTGCTTAAAGAGAATATCGCTAAAGGTCAAAAAGTTAAAATTGATCTGGATGAAAACAAGAATTATGTGGTGCATACACAACAAGAATCCACAAATTAACAAGATTTCATCCGGTAAAAGAATCGGAAGGTGTTTGCCTTCCGATTTTTTTCTTATTTAGGTATGATTTCAGTAAGCGATATTTAATATAAATGATATGGATGTGAAACTTATTCACATGTTTTTTCGTATAAAATGAAGGATAGGAGAGATCATCTTGGCAAAAAGAAAAACAAAGTTCGTTTGCCAGGAATGTGGTTATGAAACACCGAAATGGATGGGGAAATGTCCGGGGTGTAATCAGTGGAATACGTTGGTGGAAGAGACGTCTGCTCCGGCAGGAAACTCTCGGCACGTATTTCAGACAAGTTCCACTTCCGCAATGACGAAGCCAGAAAGAATCACACAGATAAAATCACAGAAGGAACCACGCCTCCCGACAAGCATGCCGGAGTTCAACAGAGTGCTCGGCGGCGGGATCGTGGCCGGATCATTAGTTTTAATCGGCGGGGATCCGGGTATCGGGAAGTCAACCTTACTGCTTCAAGTATCTGCTCAGATTGCAAAGAAAGATTTTCCGGTTTTATATATATCAGGAGAAGAATCCTCCAGGCAGACTAAACTCAGGGCCGAACGCCTTGGGGTCATGTCGGATGAACTGTATGTCCTGCCCGAGACGAACCTGCAAGATGTACTGAATCAAATAGATCAGATTGAACCTAAATTTGTAGTGATCGATTCCATTCAGACGATTTTCAAGGAAGATATAACCTCTGCCCCTGGTAGTGTGGCGCAGGTGAGAGAATGTACCAGTCACTTGATGCGAATTGCGAAAACGAAAGGTATTCCGATTTTCATTGTTGGACATGTTACTAAAGAAGGGTCCATTGCCGGCCCTCGTTTACTGGAACATATGGTGGATGCAGTTCTTTATTTTGAGGGAGAGCGGCACCACACTTTCCGTATTCTCCGCAGTGTTAAAAACCGCTTCGGAAGTACACATGAAATGGGTATCTTCGAGATGAAGGAGAAAGGGCTGGAAGAAGTACTTAATCCGTCGGAGATTTTCCTTGAAGAACGTTCTCAGGGAGCGGCAGGCTCTATTGTTGTAGCTTCAATGGAGGGGACAAGGCCGGTGCTGGTAGAGATTCAGGCGCTCATATCCCCGACAGCCTACGGAAACCCCAGAAGGATGGCAACCGGTCTCGACACGAACAGAGTCCCTCTGCTGATGGCTGTGCTCGAGAAACGAGCAGGACTGTTGCTGCAGAATCAGGATGCGTACGTAAAGGTGGCGGGTGGTGTGAAGCTGGATGAGCCTGCAATCGACTTAGCTGTTGCGTTAAGTATCGCATCGAGCTTTCGCAACAAAGTCTCAAACGGTGACGATGTCGTTGTTGGAGAAGTCGGATTGACAGGAGAAATACGGCGGGTTTCCCGTATTGAACAGCGCGTACAGGAAGCGGCTAAACTCGGTTTCAAACGGGCCATCATACCTAAGAAAAATATGGACGGATGGACTCCACCTTCACAAATTGAAGTCATCGGGGTAAGTACAGTACAGGAAGCAATGAAGGTTACATTGGGGGAATCCTAAATGGAATGGCATGAGATGAAGGAAAACGGTATAGGAGAAATTCTCAAGCTTGTGGCACCGGGGACACCGCTCCGGGACGGAATAGACAACGTCCTTCGCGCAAATACCGGAGGGCTTATCGTTTTAGGGTATGGAGAGAGAATAAGGGATCTTGTAGATGGTGGATTCCATATTCAATCCGACTTTACACCGGCTCACCTCTATGAACTCGCCAAAATGGATGGTGCGCTCATTCTGAATGATGAGGGTACAAAAATATTGTACGCGAACGCTCAGTTGATGCCTGACCCTGATATTGTATCGACTGAAACGGGAATGCGCCACCGCACTGCGGAGCGGGTGGCAAAGCAGACAGGAGCGCTCGTTATCGCCATTTCCCAGCGGCGTAATGTTATCACCCTGTATAAAGGGTCCCACCGCTATTCCTTAAAAGAAATCGGCGTCATTTTAACAAAGGCGAACCAGGCGATCCAAACGCTTGAGAAGTATAAGAATGTCCTTGACCAGAGCACGACAAACCTGGGTGCGTTGGAGTTTGAGAATATGGTCTCCTTTTCTGAGGTCGTTCAAGTCGTATCAAGAGTGGAGATGGTCCTGCGTACAAAGACGGAGATTTTGAATTATGTGAATGAATTAGGAACAGAGGGCCGTTTAATCCAACTGCAGCTGACCGAATTAGTTTCCAATATTGAGGAAGAGGCAGCGCTGCTGCTCAGGGATTACAGCAAGCGTCCGGATTACGAACCTTATTATATTTTGAAGAAGATGCAGGAAACGACGAACACAGAGTTATTGTCGGATGAACAAGTGCTTAAGCTGCTTGGCTATTCGACAAACACGAAAATGTCTGATGCCATTCATCCACGTGGTTACCGGATTCTTCATCGAATTCCACGCCTCCCATCCCTTATCATCGATCATCTTGTCGAGAAGTTCGGCATTTTAGAAGATCTCATACAGGCTTCACCTAAACAACTGGTGGAAGTGGATGGCGTAGGAGAAGTAAGAGCTATGAAGATCCGGGATGGTCTGGACCGCATACAGGAACAATTGTTCGTAGACCGACATATTTAAGAAAATTGACTTATTTATCTAATTTATGGTATGATTATACATTTGCAAATTGACTTATATTGGAAGTTGTGCTAAGTTAAGTACCATCATTCCTTGATAAAAGGGTTAATGGTTGTAAGGTTTGGTCATACTGTGATTGAGGGGGTGAAGGAAAGTGCTTAAGCGTATCGTGCAGTTATTTATAGTTATAACTGGTGGAACAATCGGTTACCTCTATCTTCCGGATTTGTTTAAATTGACAGGTCTTACTTGGCCTACTCTGATTCAGTCTGTTTTAGGGGCCGTACTAGGAGCACTTATTTTATTTTTAATTACTTTTTGGGTCGTGGATTATATTGTCGACTTTATCAGATGGGTGGAAGATTCACTCGTACGGGCGCCTGTGGCTGATCTGCTTTTTGGCAGCCTGGGTCTGATCATCGGGCTGATTGTTGCTTATCTGATTAATGTATTTGTACAGGATATCCAGATTCAAGTAGTAAGTCAGGTCGTTCCTATCTTCCTGACGATCCTTCTTGGTTATTTAGGTTTCCAGGTAGGATTCAAGCGTAAAGACGAGTTTTTGAATTTGTTGTCGAAGAAAGACAAGCAGGGCGCTACGGATTCGTCGGACGAAGCAAACAAGGCGGAAGTGGATGCCTCGTTAATACCGAAAGATAAAATTCTCGATACCAGTGTCATTATTGACGGCCGGATCGCAGACATTTGCGAAACTCATTTTTTGGAAGGTACGATTGTTATTCCTCAATTCGTTCTGGAAGAATTGCAGCATATAGCTGATTCTTCGGATGGATTAAAGAGAAACAGAGGTCGCAGAGGTCTTGATATCCTGAATCGACTTCAGAAGGATCTACCTGTAAATGTTGAGATTTATGAAGGAGATTTCGAAGAGATTCAAGAGGTGGACAGCAAGCTTGTTAAGCTGGCAAAAGTCATGAATGGAATCGTCGTTACGAATGATTTCAACTTGAACAAAGTGTGTGAGTTTCAAAATGTTCAAGTGTTGAATATTAATGATTTAGCTAACGCTGTTAAACCTGTCGTTCTTCCTGGAGAAGAGATGTCCATTCAAGTGATTAAAGACGGAAAAGAACAGAATCAAGGTGTCGCCTACTTAGATGATGGCACTATGATTGTTGTAGAAGAAGGAAAAGAGTATATCGGGAAAACTATTGAAGTCGTTGTCACAAGTGTGCTGCAGACTTCTGCCGGACGAATGATTTTTGCGAAGCCGAAATCACTTGAAAAAGCACTTTAAAAACGGTATAAACAAATAAGTAAGACAAAAGTGATAACCAGTGTGTTATCGCTTTTGTTGTTTTATAAGGAAGTAAGTGATCCGAGTTTAATTTAATGTAGGGTGGATGTTATGACGAACTATACAGCTATTATACTTGCCGCCGGTCAAGGGAAGCGGATGCTTGCCGGACGAAACAAACAGTTCCTCACGATAGGCTCCAAACCGCTGATCCGTCACACTATTTCTGTTTTTGAGCAGGATGCATGGTGTGAAGAGATTATTTTGGTGACAAATGAACGTGAGCGCTCAGAAATGGAGAAGATGTTTGCAGAGCACCCTGTGGAAAAAGAAATGACCATGGTTAATGGGGGAGCGGAAAGGCAGGACAGTGTGTACGAAGGTCTGAAAGCCGTCCGCAATCCATCTATTCCTGTTTTCATTCATGATGGGGCGCGTCCATTTGTTTCTGAAACGAATCTGCATGAACTGGCAGAGACGGTACGTGTAGAGCAGGCGGCTTTGTTGGCTGTTCCTGTGACAGATACTATTAAGCAAAAGCGTGATAACGGTTTGACTACACTTGATCGAAAATACTTGTGGGCGGCACAGACGCCTCAGGCATTTTCCTATGAGTGGATTAAAGACGCGCATGACCAAGCAAAGGAACGTGGATACTACGGAACAGACGATGCTTCTTTGGTAGAGGAGACAGGGCGGGATGTTGTAATTGTCCAGGGAAGTTACGATAATTTCAAGCTGACGACACCGGAAGACTTACATAAAGCGGAGTCTTACATCCAAAAACAATTACAAAGAAAGGCAGATGAACCTGCTATGTTTCGAATCGGTCAAGGGTACGATGTTCACCAACTGACGGAAGGCCGTCCTTGTATAATCGGAGGGATCGACATTCCCCATGAGAAAGGTCTGCTCGGGCATTCCGACGCAGATGTTCTTCTTCATACGATTGCAGATGCTTGCTTAGGTGCGATTGGAGAAGGAGATATCGGCAAGCATTTTCCGGATACGGATCCTGAATTTAAGGATGCTGATTCCGGTAAATTGTTGCAGCATGTCTGGAATATTTGCAGAGATCGGGGCTACGAGCTCGGTAATATGGACTGCACGGTCATTGCGCAATCTCCTAAAATGGCTCCATATATCGAGGAGATCCGAAGTAATATTGCGTCTCTTCTCGAAACGGATAAGGCTAAGATTAATGTGAAAGCGACAACGACAGAGAAGCTTGGTTTTACAGGACGGGAAGAAGGAATTGCCGCCCAAGCTGTTGTTTTATTGCAAGAAATTCGGCAAGATTAGTCGAAAAATGATAAAATAAATCAAGGAAATAGAGCGGAAGTAAGAAAGGAGAACAATTATGTCAAATGAAGTACGTGTGCGTTATGCGCCGAGCCCTACAGGTTTTCTTCACATCGGTAATGCGAGGACAGCCTTGTTTAATTATTTATACGCAAGAAATGCGGGTGGTAAAGTTGTCATCCGTATTGAAGATACAGACGAGAAGCGAAACGTAGAAGGTGGAGAAGAAAGTCAGCTTAACTATTTAAAATGGTTGGGCTTGGATTGGGATGAGAGCCCGGATAAGGGCGGAGAGTATGGTCCTTACCGTCAAATGGAGCGTCTGGATATTTACCAGAAGTATATTGATGAGCTTCTGGAGCGCGACCTTGCTTATAAGTGCTATATGACTGCGGAAGAGCTTGAGCAGGAACG
Organism: Halobacillus sp. BAB-2008; assembly: GCF_000328325.1. Lineage (NCBI taxonomy): Bacteria > Bacillati > Bacillota > Bacilli > Caryophanales > Bacillaceae > Halobacillus > Halobacillus sp. BAB-2008. The sequence continues at coordinate 11,224 of NZ_ANPF01000031.1, forward strand.
AGAAGCGCAGATGGCGCGTGGAGAAGCCCCGAAATATTCTGGAGCACACCGTAATTTAACGGCTGAGCAAATAGCAGAATTTGAGGCCGAAGGACGCGAACCAAGTATTCGTATCCGCGTACCTGAAAACCATTCCTACACGTTCAACGATATCGTACGCGGCGACATTACGTTCGATTCCAGTGATTTCGGTGATTGGGTTATCGTGAAGAAGAACGGTATCCCTACGTATAATTTCGCTGTAGCGATTGATGACTATCTAATGAAGATTACTCATGTACTGCGCGGGGAAGAGCACATCTCCAACACACCTAAGCAGATGATGGTATATGAAGCGTTTGGATGGGAGCCGCCGAAGTTCGGACACATGACGCTTATCCTTAACGAAGAGCGTAAGAAACTGAGTAAGCGGGATCAGCATATTCTCCAGTTCATCGAGCAGTATAAGAATCTTGGCTATCTGCCGGAAGCGCTGTTCAACTTCATCACGCTTCTTGGTTGGTCCCCTGTCGGTGAAGAAGAGATCTTCACACAAGAGCAGCTGATTGAAATCTTTGACGCGGAACGTCTGACTACGTCCCCGGCTGTTTTTGATCCAGCTAAGCTGAAGTGGATGAATAACCAGTATATTAAAGCTTCGGATCTGGATAAGGTCGTTGAACTTTCTCTTCCTCATTTGGTTGAAGCAGGACGTTTCCCGGAAACGATGACAGAAGAGCAGCAGGAATGGGCACGTGAGCTTATTTCCCTATACCACGAGCAGCTGAACTACGGTGCTGAAATTGTGGAATTGACGGATCTGTTCTTCAAGCAGGAAATTCAATATGACGAAGCTGCGATGGAAGTACTGGAAGGCGAACAAGTTCCGGAGGTATTGGAAACATTCAAGAAGAACCTTCAGCAATTGGACGAGTTCACTCCGGATAACATCAAAGCTCAAATCAAAGCCGTTCAGAAAGAGACCGGCCATAAAGGCAAGAAACTGTTTATGCCTGTTCGCGTGGCAACTACAGGTCAAACTCACGGCCCCGAGCTTCCTAACGCGATCCACCTGCTCGGTTTAGAGACTGTCACAGTACGTCTTGATGATGTACTAAATAAATTGCAGGCTTAATTTATTCACAAGCAGAAGATATTATCATATAGTAGAGTTACCTATACGAAACGTTGATGAGGAGAAGTAAAGGGCTGTCTGCTTACCCAGAGAGAATCACCTAGGCTGGAAGTGATTTTGGGCGGCACCCTGGAAATGCACCTCGGAGTCTCCGGTTGAAAAAAAGTAGGCCGGAGCGGTTCCCTTCCGTTATCGAGGATGAAGTGGGGGAAATTATTTTCCCCAAGCAGAGTGGAACCACGCGGGAAGCGTCTCTGTGCCCAAGGCACAGAGACGCTTTTTTTATTCTCCGCCTCTGCGCAAGAAAAAGGAGGGAAGGAAGTATGGGGCTTTTTAAAATGTTCAAGGAAGATGTCGATGTAGTGTTCGATCAGGACCCTGCTGCTCGTTCGTATCTGGAAGTTATTCTTACGTATTCCGGTCTGCATGCTATTTGGGCACATCGGGTGGCCCATGCTTGTCATAAAAGGAAATTCTTTTTTCTCGCACGTCTGATCTCTCAGTTCAGCCGTTTTTTTACAGGGATTGAAATCCACCCGGGAGCAAAAATCGGCCGCCGTTTTTTTATAGACCATGGGATGGGAGTCGTCATCGGAGAGACATGTGAGATCGGGGATAACGTAACCATCTTCCAAGGGGTCACCCTAGGTGGTACAGGAAAAGAGAAGGGAAAGCGTCACCCTACTCTGCTTGATAATTCTCTTGTTGCCACAGGTGCAAAAGTGCTTGGTTCTATTACAATCGGGGAACACTCTAAAGTAGGAGCAGGATCCGTCGTTCTGCATGATGTACCAAATAACTCAACCGTCGTCGGTATTCCGGGACACGTCGTCGTACAGGATGGCAAGAAGGTACAGAAAAAAGACTTGGACCACCACAAAATGCCGGATCCTGTTTACGACCGGCTGAACCAGTTGGAAAAGCAGATCGAGGAACTACAGAAGGAATTGAAAGAAGCAAAAGGAGTGAAGCATCATGACTATTAAAATATATAATACCTTGACTCGGAATAAAGAAGTCTTTCAGCCGTTGGAAGAAGGAAAGGTGAAGATGTATGTGTGCGGCCCGACCGTATATAATTACATCCACATTGGGAATGCCCGTCCTGCCATCGTGTTCGATACCGTCCGCAGATATTTCGAATACCGCGGCTACGATGTCCATTATGTACTGAACTTCACAGATGTCGACGATAAATTGATCAAAGCTTCCAAAGAGATGGGCGAAGGTGTGACAGAGATTGCCAATCGTTTCGTCCAGGCTTATAAAGAAGATGTTGCAGCCCTTGGCGTCAAAGAAGCGGTCGATCACCCCCGCGTGACAGAAAACATGGAAGAAATCATCGGATTTGTCCAAGGGTTAGTGGAGAAAGGTTATGCCTATGAAGCAGGAGGAGATGTTTACTTCCGTACACGTGCCTTCGATAATTATGGGAAATTGTCTCAGCAATCAATCAATGAGCTGCAGTCCGGTGCCCGGATCGAGGTTGGTGATAAGAAAGAAGACCCGCTGGACTTCACGTTATGGAAACAGGCCAAGGACGGAGAAATTTCCTGGAAGAGCCCGTGGGGAGAAGGACGCCCGGGCTGGCACATCGAGTGCTCTGCTATGGCGAAGAAATACCTTGGAGACACGATAGATATCCATGCCGGGGGTCAGGATTTGACATTCCCTCACCACGAAAACGAAATCGCACAGTCGGAAGCTCACAACGGGGAAGATTTCGCTCGTTATTGGATGCACAATGGGTATATCAACATTGATAATGAGAAGATGTCTAAATCTCTCGGTAACTTTATCCTTGCTCATGATCTTGTAAAGCAACACGATCCACAGGTTATCCGCTTCTTCATGTTGAGTGTCCAATACCGTCATCCAATTAACTTCAGCAATGAGCTTCTGAAGGGCGCCAAAAGCAGTTTTGAGCGGATAAAGAATGCGTATGAGAATCTAAAACACCGTAAAGATACCAGCGTGAGCCTTCAGGAAGATACACAGCCGTGGCTGGATAAAGTAAAAGGCTTTAAAGAGCAGTTTATTAAAGAAATGGACGATGACTTTAACACAGCCAATGCGATTTCTGTTTTGTTCGACATGACCAAGGCTGCGAATCTTTACCTGCAGGAGAAGCAGACACATGAAGATGTTTTGAATGTGTTCATCCAAACGTTTGAAGAACTGACAAGTGTTTTGGGACTGTCCCTTGAGGTTAAAGAAGAATTACTGGATGAAGAGGTCGATGCTTTAATCGCAGAGCGTAAACAAGCCCGTAAAGACCGCAACTTTGAGCGTGCCGATCAGATCCGTGATGAACTGAAAGCCAGGAACATCATCTTGGAGGACACTTCCCAAGGTACACGCTGGAAGCGAGGGTGACACATGGAACGCACCGACGTGAAACAGATGAAGAGTCTCGCCCTCGCTTATATGGGCGATTCTGTTTATGAATTGTATGTCCGAGAGTACCTATTGGATAAAGGGGAAGTGCAGCCGCAGCACCTCCACAAGGCAGCTGTTCGTTTTGTCTCTGCTGTGTCCCAGGCTCAGTCCGTACGAGCCTGGCAGGAGGCAGAAATACTGACGGAAGAAGAAGAGGGTGTCCTTCGCAGGGGCAGGAATGCGAAATCCGGCTCTGTGCCTAAGAGTACCAATGTGCAAACCTATCGTTATTCGACCGCATTTGAAGCGGTGTTGGGATTTTTATATTTATCCGGTCAGAAACAAAGGCTGGAAGAGTTGGTGCACTATGCTATTAGAGAAGTGGAAGAAAGGAGTGGAGACGAATGAACGGAGAATGGATTATAGGCAAGAATGCTGTACAGGAGGCGATAAGATCCGGACGCTCGATCAACAAAGTCATGGTATCGGATCAGTTACAGTATCAGGCATTTAAAAAGGTAGAGCAGCTGGCTAAGGAACAGGGGGTCCTCATCCAGAAAGTTCCGAAGAAGAAACTGGATCAGCTTGTAGAAGGAACGCACCAAGGTGTTATTGCTTCTGTGGCTGCTTATGAATACAGTGATTTGGAAGATTTATTCGCTAAAGCGGAAGAAAAGGGAGAAGCGCCTTTTTTCATCATATGTGATGAAATTGAAGACCCGCACAACCTTGGTTCGATATTAAGGACGGCAGACGCGGCAGGAGCGCACGGAGTCATCATTCCGAAGCGGAGGTCCGTCGCTCTTACTGCTACAGTTGCAAAGACGTCTACAGGAGCGATCGAGTACATTCCTGTAGCGAGAGTGACCAACCTGGCTAGAACGATAGATGAATTGAAGGAGCGCTTTGTCTGGGTTGTCGGAACAGATGCGGAAGGTACAGAAGACTATCGACAGCTGGATGGCCGGATGCCGCTGGCGCTTGTGATTGGAAGTGAAGGCCGCGGAATGAGTCGATTGACGAAAGAAAAATGTGATTGGACTGTCAGTCTCCCTATGGCCGGACAGGTCACTTCCCTTAATGCCTCAGTAGCAGCCTCCCTTCTCATGTATGAAGTATTCAGGAAGCGTCACCCTGTCGGTGAGTGACAATGAATGTATTAATTGTAGACGGATATAACATGATCGGGGCCTGGCCGGAACTGGTGAAATTAAAGGAGAAAGATCTCGGGCAAGCACGGGATCTTCTCATAGAGATGATGGCAGAATACCAATCCTATACAGGGGATCGTATCATGATCGTCTTTGATGCCTACCATGTCCGGGGACTTGAGAAGAAGCAGCAGAACTACAAAGTGGAAGTCCTTTTCACTAAGGAGAATGAAACGGCAGACGAGCGGATCGAGAAGCTTGCCGGTGAATTGAATGACGTGCGGACACAGGTGTACGTGGCTACATCCGATTATGCAGAGCAGCGGACCATCTTCGGTCAGGGAGCTTTTCGGAAGTCTGCGAGAGAGCTTTACATCGAAGTAAAGAACATTGAGAACCAGATCGAAAAGGACGTAGAAACCCACAATCAGCTTCACTATCAATCTAAAATTCCGATAAACAAAGAGGTGCGGGAATTGTTTGAGAAGTGGCGCCGAGGAGATAAATAATTCTGACAACTTGTTGACGCTTTTCAAACGCTTACTGTATAATATTTCTATATATTGAGATAGCACGGTCGGAGGGATCCTGTGTGAGCATCTTACAAACGGAGAAAAGCACCAATGAGTTGGATCTTAGTAAGCTTGATGATGAAGCAGTCGTAGAACGAATTAATCAGGGACAGGTTCAGGCACTTGATTATTTGATTAACAAGTATAAGAATTTCGTACGCGCCAAAGCCCGCACTTATTTCTTAATCGGGGCTGACCGGGAAGATATTGTTCAAGAAGGAATGATCGGCCTTTATAAGGCTATTCGTGATTATCGAGAAGGAAAACTGTCGTCTTTCAAAGCATTCGCTGAACTGTGTGTCACCCGTCAAATCATTACTGCTATTAAAACCGCCACTAGACAGAAACACATCCCTTTAAACTCCTATGTTTCGCTGGACAAGCCTATCTACGATGAAGAGTCAGACCGTACGCTCCTTGACGTCATCGCAGGTTCAAAAGCAATCGATCCCCAGGAATTGATTGTCAATAAAGAGAAGTTTTCAGATATGGAAGAGAAGATGTCCGAACTTCTCAGCGATCTTGAAAAGCAGGTGCTGACCCTTTATTTGGACGGTCAGTCCTATCAAGAGATTTCCGAGGAATTGAGGCGTCATGTCAAATCGATCGATAACGCTCTGCAACGCGTGAAGCGGAAGCTCGAAAAGTATCTGGAAATCAATGAAATCACACTTTGAACCCACATTGACAGTCTATGGGAAGAGTGCTACATTAATTTAGTATTATACCTCGATGATTTGAGGTGACAGAGAAGTGCGTAAGAAAGTAATATTAGCCTGTACACAATGTTTAAGTCGAAATTACAGTTCATATACAAATCGTTCCAACCAATCCGAACGTCTGGAGGTCCGCAAGTTCTGCAAGAACTGCGGATCCCACACCCTGCACCGGGAGACGAAGTAGATCAGGAAGCCAGTCGGCACAAGTTTGGGGGGTATTACAGCATGTTTAAGTTCTTCAAGAACGTAGCGCGTGAGATGAAAAAGGTCAGCTGGCCGAAGGGGCAGGAACTGACCAGGTACACGATTACCGTACTATTCACCGTCGTCTTCGTAGCTTTGTTCTTTGCTATTGTAGATCTTGGGATCTCCCAAGTGCTTGAACTCATCGCTAAGGAATAGTAGAGTTAATTTTATGCTATAATAGAGATAGACTTACAAAAAACCCGTTCCGCGGGTTTTTTCATGTTGGAAAGAATTTCGATTAACTAAAGCATAAGGGAGGGAAGGGCAAGCACTTGTCCTGCGATAATGGAAAAAAGATGGTATGTTGTTCACACCTATTCAGGTTATGAGAACAAAGTAAAGACCAACCTCGAGAAGCGCGTAGAGTCTATGGGGATGGAAGATAAGATTTTTCGTGTTCTTGTCCCGGAGGACGAAGAGGCGGAAATTAAAAACGGCAAGAAGAAGATTGCCAAAAAGAAAGTTTTCCCAGGATACGTTTTAGCAGAGATGGTAATGACGGATGATTCCTGGTACGTTGTCCGTAACACTCCCGGCGTGACGGGGTTTGTCGGATCTACCGGCTCTGGTTCTAAACCGACCCCTCTCTTACCGGAAGAAGTGGATACGGTGCTTAAGCGTATGGGCATGAAGGAACAGCCGAAGGCAGACATTGATTTCGAAGTGAAAGAAAGTGTTACTGTTACCGACGGACCGTTCGCAAACTTCACTGGTACCATTGAGAATATTGACTTGGACAAACAGAAAGTCAAAGTCCATGTCAACATGTTCGGCCGCGAAACTCCGGTCGAATTGGACTTCACTCAGATCGAAAAATTATAAAAAAACAATCCTCCCCTTGCATATCCGGCACAAAGATGCTAGAATTTTTATGTTCTATATGCGCCCCATAGATGAGGGGCTATTGCTTAACGCAATGGAGTGGGAGGGGTAGAACCCTATTACCACATCACGGACTTTAAGGAGGTGTGTCTCGTGGCTAAAAAAGTTATTAATGTTGTAAAGCTTCAGATCCCTGCAGGAAAAGCTAACCCAGCGCCACCAGTAGGACCGGCACTAGGTCAAGCAGGTATTAATATCATGGGCTTCTGTAAAGAGTTCAACGCTCGTACGCAGGACCAAGCTGGTATGATCATTCCAGTAGAAATCTCGGTTTATGAGGACCGTTCCTTTACATTCGTTACTAAAACTCCACCTGCTGCTGTTCTTCTTAAGAAAGCGGCTGGAATTGAGTCAGGTTCCGGTGAACCAAACCGTAACAAAGTAGCTTCTGTCAAACGCGATCAAGTTCGCGAAATCGCAGAAACGAAAATGCCTGATTTGAACGCTGCTGACGTGGAAGCTGCAATGCGTATGGTCGAAGGTACTGCGCGCAGCATGGGAATCACAATCGAAGATTAATCCCACAGCGTCATTTGGAGATAGGAAAAGGTTGCGGAAATGGAGCTAGTGTCTCTTTCGCAACCTTTATTCGTGGGAGGAAAATCCGTTAAAACCACAACGAGGAGGAAATTTTAAAATGGCTAAGAAAACGAAAAAGCAACAAGAGCTTCTAAAGCTTGTTGATCGTACAAAAGCTTATGATGTGCAGGAAGCCATCAAGCTAGTAAAAGAAACAGCAAAAGCTAACTTTGATGAAACAATCGAAGCAGCTTTCCGTCTTGGGGTTGACCCTAAGAAAGCAGACCAGCAGATCCGTGGAGCAATGGTACTTCCACATGGTACTGGTAAATCTCAGCGTGTGCTTGTTTTCGCTAAAGGTGATAAAGCGAAAGAAGCAGAAGCTGCAGGTGCAGACTACGTAGGTGAGCAGGACCTCATCAACAAAATCAACCAAGGCTGGTTCGATTTTGATGTTGTTGTTGCAACTCCTGACATGATGGCTGAAGTTGGTAAGCTTGGTCGTGTACTAGGACCAAAAGGTCTTATGCCGAACCCTAAAACAGGTACAGTAACGTTTGAAGTTGAGAAAGCAGTAAACGAAATCAAAGCTGGTAAAGTAGAATACCGCGTTGATAAAGCTGCTAACATCCATGTTCCGATCGGAAAAGCTTCTTTCGATCAAGAGAAACTGGCTGAGAACTTCACAGCGATTACAGAAACTCTTGTGAAAGCTAAACCACAAGCATCTAAAGGAACTTACATGCGTAACGCAGCTGTTTCATCAACAATGGGTCCTGGGATCAAAGTTGATGTTACTGGGTTCTCTAAGTAATATAATTTAGTGTTGACTTTCCGTTTCTGATTGGTTACAATTAGTGACGTTGTATAAATGAATACGTTATACCGTAGACAGCAGGTGCGGCTTCCGCTTAATTTCCTGCCGAGGTGTGTGTGAATATAAATAGAGCAGCGCAGACTGCCCTGCTCTATGATTCGTACCTCCATGTCTACATGGGGGTACTTTTTATGAACAAAACCTTTGGACGGTATGATGATAAGTCAATAGGAGGTGGAACCGATGAGCAGTGTTATCGAGCAAAAGCAGCAAATTGTATCTGACTTAGCTGACAAGTTCCGTAGCAGTAAGTCTGCTGTAATGGTAGATTACCGCGGTCTTGACGTAGCGGAAGTTACAGAACTTCGTAAACAGCTTCGTGAAGCAGGCGTAGAGTTCAAAGTGTACAAAAACACAATGACTCGCCGTGCTGCGGCAGAAGTAGAGCTTTCTGGTCTTGACGAAGTGCTTCAAGGACCTACAGCCTTGGCCTTCCATGAAGAAGATGCAGTAGCTCCGGCTAAAATTCTTAACAACTTCGCTAAAGATCACGAAAACCTTGAAATTAAAGGTGGCGTAGTTGAAGGACAAGTTGCAACTCTTGAGCAAATCCAAGAACTTGCAAACCTTCCAAACTACGAAGGTCTTGTATCTATGTTCCTAAGCGTACTACAAGCACCTATCCGCAACTTCGCTTATGCTACAAAAGCAGTGGCGGAGCAAAAAGAGGAAGAAAGCGCGTAAGTTCGCGTTCGTTTAAAACTATAACCATAAAAACTAAGGAGGAAATTTCTCATGTCTAACGAACAAATTATCGAAGCGATTAAAGAAATGTCTGTTCTTGAGCTTAACGACCTAGTTAAAGCGATTGAAGAAGAATTTGGTGTATCTGCTGCAGCTCCAGTTGCTGTTGGTGGACCAGCTGCAGGTGGCGAAGCTGCTGAAGAGCAAACAGAATTCAGCGTAGTGCTTGAATCTGCAGGAAGCTCTAAAATCAAAGTGGTTAAAGCAGTACGCGAAATCACTGGTCTTGGTCTTAAAGACGCTAAAGAACTAGTTGACGGTGCTCCAAACCCAATCAAAGAAGGCGTTTCTAAAGAAGAAGCTGAAGAAATGAAATCTCAGCTTGAAGAAGCAGGCGCTACTGTAGAACTTAAGTAAGATATCTTTTTAAAGTAAAGCTCGCTGACTATCGGCGGGCTTTCTTTTTCTTAATAGATTAAAAAAGAAGGTGTTCGGATTATGTCGGAACATTACTATTCCAAGAAGACATCTGCTGCAAGTGAAGAAAGATCGTGGACTTTTCAATTGAAGGGCCATACATTTACGTTCACAACAGACCGCGCCGTTTTCTCTAAAGGCGAGGTGGATTTCGGTTCGCGCGTATTGATTGATTCCTTTCGTGCGCCGGAAGTAGAAGGAGATTTTCTTGACTTAGGCTGTGGATATGGGCCGATTGGTATGTCCTTGGCTAAACACTATCCGGATCGTCACGTATGGATGGTGGATGTGAACGAACGGGCTTTGAATCTGGCGGAAAGAAACGCGGCGGCAAACGGCATCGCGAATGTAACTGTAAAAGAAAGTGATCGGATGCAGGCGGTGAAAGACCATCGTTTTGCGGCTGTTCTTACTAATCCTCCCATTCGTGCCGGGAAGGAAGTCGTTCACTCTATGTTTGAGGAAGCTGGACAATCCTTGGTAGACCAAGGAGAACTCTGGGTCGTCATACAAAAGAAACAAGGAGCCCCATCAGCGAAAGCCAAGATGGAGGAACTGTTCGGTAACGTGGAAATAGTAGAGAAACAGAAAGGATACTTTATCCTTAAGTCTAAAAAGATTGACTAGCTTGTCCGGTTGTGCTAGTATTGAAAAATGCCAATATATCTGAACGCTGTCAAGTCTTTTTTGCATTTTCTTGTATAAAAAGATGATAGTTGGTCAGAATGGTAAAATCGAACACTGAAAGTAAATGAGGTTTTTATGTATGAAAAGCCTTTTTCTTTTTTGTCTAACGTTAGAGAGAAATGAAGAATCACCATTTGCTATAAGGCGAATGTTTAAATAGCGCTTGTGGCAAGATCAACCGCAAGCCTGTTCGGCATGTCTTGCCGGACCCTTTTTTCGTTATTAAAATGCTTGATTTGAGGGGTGAATCAGTTGACAGGTCAACTAGTTCAGTATGGACGACACCGCCAGCGCAGAAGTTATGCACGTATTAGTGAAGTATTGGAATTGCCTAACTTGATTGAGATTCAAACGGCTTCCTATGAGTGGTTCATGGAAGAAGGTTTGAAAGAGATGTTCCAGGACATTTCGCCAATTGAAGATTTCACCGGTAATCTTTCACTTGAATTCGTAGACTACAGCCTTGGCGAACCAAAGTATCCAGTCGATGAGTCAAAGGATCGCGACGTAACATATAACGCACCGCTTCGTGTGAAAGTACGTCTTCTAAATAATGAGACGGGTGAAGTGAAAGAGCAGGAAGTATTCATGGGTGATTTCCCATTGATGACAGACACAGGTACCTTTGTAATCAACGGTGCGGAACGTGTCATCGTATCCCAGCTTGTTCGTTCTCCGAGTGTATATTTCAATAAGAAGATTGATAAGAACGGTAAGCGTGGTTATACCGCTACGGTCATTCCTAACCGTGGAGCATGGTTAGAGTTTGAAACAGATGCCAAAGACGTCGTACACGTCCGCATCGACCGTACGCGTAAGCTTCCTATCACAGTGCTCCTTCGTGCTCTAGGATTCGGTACCGATCAAGAGATCATCGATTTGATCGGAGATAATGAGTACCTGAAGAACACGCTTGAAAAAGACAATACGGAAACGACAGAGAAAGCTTTGCTTGAGATATACGAGCGTCTGCGTCCCGGCGAGCCGCCGACCGTAGAAAATGCTAAAAGTCTCCTTGTCTCTCGTTTCTTTGATCCGAAACGCTATGATCTAGCTAGAGTCGGAAGATATAAAATGAACAAGAAGCTTCATATTAAGGATCGTTTGTTTAACCAAACCCTTGCTGAAACATTAGTGGATGAGGAAACAGGGGAAGTTATTGCGGAGAAGGGTGACAAGATTGACCGCCGTCTTCTTAACAAACTGATTCCATTGTTTGATGATGCAGAAGGTACATTGAGCGAGGAAACTCTTGAGCCTGTAGACGGCGTTCTTGAGGACCCGATTCAAGTCCAATCTGTAAAAATTGTAGACCCGACGGATCCGGAAGGGGAACGTTCTATCAACGTTATCGGTAATGCGAACATCGACCGCGACGTTAAGAACATCACTCCGGCTGACATCTTGTCTTCTATCAGTTATTTCTTTAACCTGCTTCATGATGTTGGTGGCACGGACGATATTGACCACCTTGGTAACCGTCGTCTGCGTTCTGTAGGAGAACTTCTTCAGAACCAGTTCCGAATCGGGCTTTCCCGTATGGAGCGTGTGGTACGTGAGCGTATGTCCATTCAGGATACATCATCCATCACACCACAACAGCTGATCAATATCCGTCCGGTTATTGCATCCATTAAAGAGTTCTTCGGAAGCTCCCAACTATCCCAGTTTATGGACCAAACCAACCCGTTAGCAGAATTGACTCACAAACGTCGTCTATCTGCGCTTGGACCGGGTGGTTTAACACGTGAACGTGCAGGATTCGAAGTTCGTGACGTACACTACTCCCACTATGGCCGTATGTGTCCGATCGAAACTCCTGAGGGACCGAACATCGGTTTGATCAACTCCTTGTCTTCTTATGCGAAGGTAAACGAATTCGGCTTTATTGAAACACCATATCGCCGTGTGGATCCGGATACGAACAAAGTAACCGACCAAATTG
>NZ_ANPF01000032.1:0-7148 GCF_000328325.1 Halobacillus sp. BAB-2008
TTCCATAATTCATTTCCTATCAACATACTTATTGTTAAGATTAGAGCGATTTTTCGCCACTTTGATTCTGAAATATTAATAATTTGTCTGTATAAAATGAATCCTGACATAATGTAATAAAGAACCCCTACAACAATAAATATCCATAGCGGTACTAAGTACCAGGGTTTATTAAGATTGGCATACCATACTGTTAATGCATCACCAACAAAAATGTTACCTACAACTGCGAAAAAGATTACAACTGAAATACTAATCAGTATTGGCTTTATAGTAATCATCTCCTTTTTCAAATAATTTCTTGAATTAGATTTTTAACATTACCACTCATTATTCAATAGCTATCATTTCAAATTTTGAAAATTCCCAAAACAAATTTATTCAAGGAAAGGCTGAAGATCAATAATATGATCTTTAGCTCTTGCCCCCATTAGCTTAATTGAAAATTTAAAATTCATCATATGCGATTAAAATGGAATAAAAAGAGATAAGCCCAAGAATATCGTCCCTCCAGTGCAGTTCCCATTATTGTTAGTTCAATTATTTCAATTTTCTTTAATAACTACAATAGATTTAAAAAAACAGCAAATATCGCGAATTCAAGTCTTCAACTAACCCGCCCGTTTAGCAAAAAAAGCGATTGTTGTTATTGAACAATCGCTCCGTTAGTTTTATAATGCGCCCCTATCCCGATATAAAAACAACGTAGGTGCATTTAATAAAATGGTAACAATGACAAGTACAGTTGAAGCAACAGCTACAGCGTGCATTTCCGACAGAGCAGACCAGTCTTCAATGTTTACCAAGTAAAGGTTATAAAAAATTTGTAAACATATTGCGATAGCACAAGCGCTGAAACTGATAATGGTAAGAGCAATCCATTTCTTATTCATCTGTTTTTTACCTACCGCAAGATTAATAATAGGAATTATCCAAGCAACTAATCCAAGTACCAAACTGCCGATGTTAAGCCAACCAGCACCGAACATATTTCATCCCACCTTCATTTTTTCTTTCTAATTTCTCCTCAACAAAAATGTATCGATTGAGGAACATAATACAAAACACTCTTCCACTAATCTGCTCCGTCAGGTAACTAGTTAAATGCCACGGTATTCCTTGCGCTTATGTAATAAAGGGCTAATGCTCTATTGAACAATCGCTCCCTGTGAATTGGGCTTATTAAAGCAAAGCCCCGGTACAGGGAATAACTTAAAAAGCAGCGTTTCCTTTTAGAGGGAACGCTGCTTTTACTTTTGCTTTTGCTTTAATTTTCAGCATTTTAAAATGGGGTAGACTAATGCAATAAACTGGGAAACTACTTCTTATTTCTATATAGATACATCGTAAGCGGAGCAAAAATAATCAGAAATACAGCCGAAGAGAGGAATACCCAGCCGATGGCTTCAGCCGTTACATTTCCGTGCATAAAGCCTCTTACGGCATCAACCAGCAGGGAAATAGGGTTCACATCGACAAATCCCTCCAGCCAGGAAGGTAACGTCTGCGGATCGACAAATACATTACTGACAAAAGTGAGTGGAAAGAGCACCATAAAGCTGACCATCATCAAAGACTTCTCAGACCTCATAATGATCCCAAGCGTTGTCCAAACCCAAGATAAGCAGAAACAAAAAATCAAAATCATGCCTATGGCCCCGATGACACCAAGAAAGCCTCCTTCAGGGCGAAAACCCAGGATAAAACCGAGCGTAAGCATAATAATTGAGGCGCCGGAATAACGGATCATATCTACTAATAAGGCCCCAACAAGGGCAGAAGGAAGCCATATCGGAAGCGTTCGAAAACGGTCGAAAATCCCTTTACGTATATCATTATTCAAATCTATTCCCGTATACATTGTGATTTGAGAGACCGTCATCACGAGAATACCCGGCAGGAGAAATTGTAAGTATTCACTCGTAGAACCGGCGATGGCCCCGCCAAAAAGGTAGGTAAACATAAGCAGAAAAATGATAGGAAACACCGTCACATCAAACAGCTGCTCTGGCACATGTTTTATCCTAAGTAACGCTCTTGATGAAAAGGTTAAAGAAGTAGTCAGTGCGGACGGACGTTCAGGACGCTTCCGGGAGGTAATAGCTTGGCGCAATTGCTCTTCCTTAATGACATTTGGCTGGCTCATTTCGTCTCCTCCTTCTCTTCTGTTTTCTCTCCTGTTAAAGTTAGGAAAACTTCATCAAGACTCGGTTTTCCTAAGGAAAAATCACTGACTGGTATATTTTCATTTGTTAGGTCCCCTAAAGCTTTAGCAACGAGAGAAGCATCCCCTACTTGAGCAGACAAGGAGCCTCCCTCAGGCAATGAATGTATAGGGGTCTGAAGCTTCTCCTGAAGAATGGCCATCGCTTTCTCTTGATGATCTGAATTCTCCAACTGCACGTGCAGCGTTCCAGCCCCGACCGAAGCTTTCAGTTCTCTGCTCGTACCCTCTGCAATAATTTTCCCGTGGTTGATTACCGCAATTCTATCCGCCAGCTGGTCAGCTTCTTCCAAGTATTGCGTTGTTAATAAAACGGTTGTTCCAGCCTTAACAAGAGTTCTGACGATTTCCCAAACCTGGTTTCGGCTGCGGGGATCAAGGCCTGTTGTAGGTTCATCCAGAAAAAGAAGATCCGGGGTAGAAATAAGGCTTGCCGCAATATCAATCCGGCGCCGCATTCCTCCAGAATAGTTTTTCACTTGTTTTTTAGCTGCTTCCCCGAGACCAAAAGCAACAAGCAGTTCTTTGGCCCGCTCTTTTGCTTCCTTCCGGGAATAGCCAGCCAACTTTGAAAGAATAACGAGGTTTTCCACACCGGTTAAATCCTCATCTATGGAAGCATACTGCCCTGTTAAACTAATGCGCTCCCGAACCTTCCCTGCCTCTGAAACAATATCATGACCGAAAATATGAGCTTCTCCTCCATCCGGCTGCAGCAATGTGGCAAGCATACGAATCGTTGTCGTCTTACCAGCTCCATTAGGCCCCAAAAACCCGTAGACCATCCCTTTTGGAATCGAAAGATCGACACCGTCCACCGCACGTTGATCCCCGAATACTTTGACAAGTCCTTTAGCTTCTATAGCATATTCATTCGTCACTTTGTTCACCCTCTGCTTTTTTTTATAAACAAATTTCAAGTGAAATTATGTACACCTTAATGATAGTATTCCCATTATTTTAAGTGTTCATAAAAGACATTTCGATTGCCAAAGGGACCTCCTACTCTTACCTTTAGAGTATCCCAAGGGGTGGATTCAATGCCGGGGTAGAGTTTGCGAAGTTATTAGAGCAAGCTTCGTATTTTGATTATAATTCATTTCGTGGCCACTGGTATATGAATATGTCCTTAGTGCTGACCAGCTAAAGGACATATCTATCATACCAAAAGGTCATTTTTTGGTGAAATACGATATTTCTTCATAATCGGAATGCTGCCCTATAGTAAAAAAGCGATTGCTCATATTGAACAATCGCCCCCTATTGCGGAAGACTTGAAATCGAGATAAATTCCTTATATTGATGTGAAAATTTTCACCCAATAATCGGAAGTTGTTTTTTCGATAGTAAGTCTTCCACCAACATTTTATGCTCGGTAAATATATTCTCTGGCAGTGCTTCATGTGAAAAGAATTTATTATATATAGATTCTTCGTTGCTTTCAATTAGATCTCCACTGTACTGTTTACAAATAAAAGAAATTAGCACCAATGCTACCTGGTCTCATATCTATTACTTCAAGAAGAATATACCAAATGTTTTGGATATATAATTTACAAAATAAAATAAGGAGACGAATCTCTTTATTAAACATTCGCCTCCTTTACATTAAGACTTGAAATCAAGATAAATCAGAACAACATATTTTTTTAATTGCTTAAGGTGATGTTTAAAATTTTTTTGCAACACCAAGGTAACAGTCACTATTTATAACACCAGTTCAGCCCTTAATCTCTTTTATTTATCTCATGTGCTGCTCTTATTCCGGATTCAATGGCTCCTTCAATCCACCCATGAAAATCAGATGCTCCTTCTCCTGCAAAATGTAACCTTCCTTCCGGCTTTTTCATCGCAGCACTGAAATTTTCCCCTTGGCCTGGAAGAAATAGAGTAAATGCTCCTGCTGAAAAAGGATTCAATGCCCAGTCGTAAGCCACAGTCGTTAAATACTCTTTATATACGACATTTCCATATATTTTAGTAAGGTCTGTAAGTGCTTCTTTGACTTTTTCCTCCAATGATAAACTCGTCCATAACTCTGAATCATGCCCCCAACTATAACTTGCTAACAATACAGCTGGGCCAGGAGTGCCCCTGCCATGACTTGATATATAAGAATACCTAGTGGGTTGATCTGTGACAGCGTTGCCAACACCATACCTCTCCCAAAAGCGTGTTTTAAACTCTATTCCTATCTTTACAGCATTGATTGAATTCAGTTCCCTAATGATTTGGTACTTATCAAACGATATAGAATGATAAGGGTAGATATCAACGAATTGTATTAAAGGGAATGGGATCGTTATCAATGAATAATCACCCTCAAAAACACAAACCTGGTTAGTCAAAGTATTTTTAGTCTGAACTCTTATGCCACCTGTGGTGTTATATATTCGTTCAACTTGTTGTTTAAAGCATATGTTACTTTTCAGGCCGGTATAGAATGACCAAGGTAAGCGATCATTCCCACCTGTGATTTCTACAAAATCTACTTCTTGACTGAAAATAGGGAACGCAATATCGGTCAATATATCAATAAAGGAATACTCCGGAAAACCCTCAATACCTAAAAGAACAGCAATTTTCCTAATTGCTCCGTCAGAGAGACTAATACCAAAAGGATTAAACTTTAAGAATTCTCTCATTGAGTACTGCGAAAACTTATCTTTTAACTTTTCCTTTTCCTGAGGAGGGCTACCATAGAATAAGTCACGGAACGGTTGGGTGGCTTCTAAAAAAAGCTCTTGAGCTGTTTTCCCTTTTTCACTCTGTTTCAATGGATATTCTAATACGTCTGGGTTTAACTCATAATACTTCCTAGTAGTAAGAACGTTATTAGCATAAATTAAGTCGCTAGGTGACGTGTTGATGAATCGGTTTACAGGTAAACGGAATTTATGTATATACTCCATAACCAGCTTATGATTTGATGGTATTCTCATTGCACCTACATCAAGATAATTCCCTGGTGTAAAATTGGAACGATACGTATAAACACGTCCTCCTACACGATTGTTTCCTTCTAAAATTGTAACGTTGTGACCAGCTTGCTTAAGTAAAGAACCTGCAACAAGACCGGACATCCCTGCTCCTATAATGATTATTTTCTTTTTGTTACTCTTTCCACCAATGGGTAATCCGTTTCTAATAATAGAAAGCATATCAAATGGATATTGTAGAACACTTTCATACATCATTTCTATCCCCCTTCTTACACAGATATTCAAACTTCAATAAAATATCCCAATGACATGAAGGGTGTTTAGAATTCGTTAGTTGTGATACCAATTTAAAAATAGGATAAGTGTTTTTTCTTGGGCAATGCTATGATTGCTCTGTATATTATTAGCGACCATACCTTAATACAGAGTACCCCCACCTCATTGAGATGGGGGTATTTCTTTCATTTTAAAAAAAATCAATTTAAGTTGTACCACATTAAGCATAGTAAGGCATGAAAAATCGGTTCCTTAACAACTTTAGGAACCGATTTTCTGATTGGATTTATTCAACTAAAGCCCCCGTTTTTATAAGACTCGAATTCAAGATAATCAAAGCTATGAGTGGTTCTTATGCCTTTATCGGAAGCGCTAGAACCTTCTCATCACTTCCAAGAGTTACGACACCAGGTTTATAATCCAGTGGTGGTTGTATTTGAAGATCCAGCTCCCGCAATCGTTCCACCAGTTGCAATTATTTTAATGGTTGGCTTACTTTTCGTCGTCATCCACTCTACACCCTTCATACATCTAGCTGCTGATTTATCCTAGATCCATGGCAATAAATGGACCTAGGATAAGAGCGATCAATTTGATTTAATTCCTGCGCCACAAAGAGGTACGATTATTTTTTCTTCTGGTTCTTTCTTATATTTTAAATAGCCAGCATAGTTTGCGGCTGTTGTCACTTCAACATAAAAACCTTTATCACTAAGTTTCGCACGGGCACTCAGAATTTCATCTTCTTCAATCGTTATAAACTCACCATTAGTTTCGCGTACAGCTTCTAAAATTTGCGAGGAACGCACCGGTGTTGCTATAGCTATCCCTTCTGCTAAAGTGCCTTTATTCATAACAGGCTGGGCTGATAAATCCCCATTGTTGAAAGCTTCTACTAGCGGGGAACAGTTAACTGCTTGTATGGCAATAATTTTCGGCATTTTTTCGATTAAGCCATTGGCAAGTAACTCTTTAAACCCATAGTAGGCACCTAGTAAAAGCGTACCGTTACCAACAGGAATAATTAAGGTATCGGGTGTACCATTCAATTGCTCGAAAATTTCGTAAGCATACGTTTTAGTTCCTTCATAAAAGTAAGGATTATATACATGACTTGCGTAAAAGGCTTCTTCTTCTTTTACCGCTTGTTGGGCAGCTGCTGCAATATCTTCCCGAGTCCCTTGAATTTGTTTAATCGTGGCACCATGAGATTTCACATGTGCAATTTTCTTGGGGGACGTTTCCTCTCTTAGATAAATGTCGCAAGCAATATTACAACGTGCAGCGTAGGCAGCAATGGCAGTTCCAGCATTCCCGCTACTATCCGCAATAACTTTTTTGACCCCCAGTTCTTTTGCCTTCGTCATTAAAACTGCAGCTCCTCTGTCTTTAAAGGATAAAGTAGGCATCATATAATCAACTTTTACATAAGTATTTGGTTCAAGAGAATCTAGAACAATTAAAGGGGTTTGACCTTCTCCCATTGTTATAGACTTCCAAGTATTTGAATCCTTTTGGAATGGCATGGTTTCTAAATAACGCCATAATGAGTTCGGATAGCGATTCCATGATTCCACATTTATTATAGGAGTATCTTTTTCCAAATTTAATAAACTGCCACACGTACATTTCCATATAACGGGCGTAATAGCATGCTTTTTCCACAATCATTACAAATATAATGTTCCATCTTTCATCCATCCTTT
>NZ_ANPF01000033.1:0-6677 GCF_000328325.1 Halobacillus sp. BAB-2008
GAAGCCTGCTGCAAGTCGAAATCGACCGGATCAAAAGCGCAAATCCGGACGTGCACATCGGTGAACTCGAGCATGCCATAGAGAAACAATTCGGTCAGAACGGCTTCCGCTTCATCAAAGACCACCGGGACATTGTCGCTTCGGATGCTCCGGTCTACAACATCCTCGCCTTCTCTTTCGACGATGCCAAACGCAGCCTCGGGAAAGAACGCTACCGGGGAAAACCGACCATGACCCTTGTCAGTTCGGCCGATCATAACTTCGAACTGGAGCACAAGGATGCATCGAAAGGGCTCGCCTTACAAAAGCTTGCCTCCCATCTCGGCTTATCTATGGAAAAGACAGCGGCGGTCGGCGACAGTCCGAATGACTTATCGATGATGAAAATGGCCGGTCACTGTGCCGCTATGGGGAACGCGAAGGACCTCATTATAGAAACGGGAGATTTCACAACGAAGACCAATGAGGAGCACGGCGTCGCACACGCCATCGCCCACTGGTTATCCTGATGTTTCATCCACTTACCCAGCGTAACTCCCCGGGAGGCGTGATGGGTCGTGATGAAAATATAAGAAAGCAGACGCATCCATCAAGGAGGCGTCTGCTTTTTCTATGCCGGCGGAATGTCAGCATTGCTGTAGCGGTGGTCGAGGTCGACGAACTTGTTGTACTCCTTGACGAAGGCAAGTTCTACGTTACCGACCGGTCCGTTACGCTGTTTCGCGATAATGATTTCAATGATGTTCTGACTTTCCGACTCTTTGTCGTAATAGTCGTCACGGTAAAGGAAGCCGACGATATCGGCATCCTGCTCGATCGATCCGGATTCCCGAAGGTCGGACATCATCGGGCGCTTATCCTGTCTCGACTCCACCCCACGGGACAGCTGGGAAAGAGCGATCAGCGGCACGTTCAATTCACGGGCGAGCCCCTTCAGGGAACGGGAGATTTCCGATACCTCCTGCTGACGGTTCTCTTTCGAATTGACGCTTCCCTGGATCAACTGCAGGTAGTCGATCAGAATCATACCAAGTCCGTGTTCCTGCTTCAGACGACGGCACTTCGAGCGGATTTCACTGACACGCACACCCGGCGTATCATCAATGAAGATCCCTGCGTTCGACAGACTCCCCATCGCCATCGTCAGCTTGTTCCAGTCTTCTGTTTCCAGCGTACCGGTCCGGAGTCGCTGGGCATCAATGTTTCCTTCTGCACAGAGCATACGGGACACGAGCTGATCGGCACCCATCTCCAAACTGAAGATCGCGACGTTCTCATCCGTATGGACCGCTACGTTCTGCGCGATGTTCAAAGCAAAGGCGGTCTTACCCATGGAAGGACGGGCGGCGATAATAATCAGATCGTTCCGCTGGAAGCCGGAAGTAATCTGATCGAGGTCCCTGTAGCCGGTCGGAATTCCGGTCGTATTCCCGTCATTATGGTGGAGCTGTTCGATGTTGTCATAAACGTCGATCAAAACATCCTTAATGTTCTTGAAGGCGCTGGAATCCTTCCGCTGGGAAACTTCCAGGATATCCTTCTCCGCCGAATTCAGGACATCATCCAGGTTTTCTTCTTCGGAATATCCAGTCGTTACGATATTCGTCGCCGTCCGGATCAAGTTCCGAAGCGTTGCTTTCTCACCGACAATCTTCGTGTAGTAGGCGATGTTGGCAGCGGTCGGTACGGAATTCGCAATATCTGTCAGATAGGAAACTCCCCCTACCTCTTCCAACACTTTATTGTTCGTAAGCGCCGTCGTCACGGTGACGAGGTCGATCGGCTCTCCCCGATCGGACAGAAAGAGCATCGCTTCATATATACGCTGATGGCTGGCCCGGTAGAAATCTTCCGGGAGCAGAGACTCCGCTGCTGTCGACATCGCTTCAGGCTCTAAAAAGATCGCACCCAAAACCGCCTGCTCCGCTTCAATATTGTGGGGCGGGGTACGATCATTCCACATTTCACTCACTAATTTTTCCTCCTCTGACTCTAAAACGAAAACGTCCGCTGCCGTACTCTTCCAAGGTTGCTTACCGACGTCCGGGAAGATCAGGGAAAAGAGAAGCGCCCACGGCTACAGCCGGAGTGGGCGCTTGATGACAAACCGCTTACTTCTCCTCTACATGGACACGGATCGTGCCTGTCACTTCCGGATGAAGCTTCACAGGTACGTTCGTATATCCGAGCGTCCGGATCGGGTCATCCAGCTCGATTTTACGTTTGTCGATTTTAATATCATGGTCTTTCTTCAGCTGTTCCGCAATCTGCTTGCTTGTGATGGAACCGAACAAGCGGCCGCCGTCTCCGGATTTCGCTGTCAGCTTCACTTCCATACCGGAAAGCGTCTCTTTCAACTGCTTTGCTTCCTCCACTTCTTCCTGCGCACGCTGCTCCTGCTTCGCATCCTTTGCTTTCTGCGCCTGGAGGTTTCCTTTCGTCGCTTCAACGGCCAAGTTATTTTTAAGCAGATAGTTGCGGGCGTAACCGTCGTTTACATCCTTGATTTCGCCCTTCTTGCCTTTCCCCTTAACATCGGCTTTAAAAATTACTTTCATTCAAAGTCTCCCCCTTCAAAATACTCATCAATTATATCTTGCAACAATGCTTTCGCATCTTCAATCGTTGTGTCTTCCAATTGGGTCGCCGCATTCGTCAAATGCCCTCCGCCGTTCATCTTCTCCATGATGACCTGGACGTTGATGTCCCCAAGCGAACGGGCGCTGATGCCGATTCGTCCGTCTTTACGTTCGGAAATGACGAAGGATGCGACGATTCCGCTCATCGTAAGCAGCGTATCGGCGGCCTGTGCGATGATGACCGGTCCATAGGATTCGCCTTTGTCCCCGGTCGAGATGGCAATTCCATCCCTATATACGCTCGCCTGCTCGATCAGCTTGCTTCTCCGTATATAAATATCAAGATCTTCCTTCATGAACTTCTGCACGAGGACGGTGTCCGCTCCTTTAGAACGAAGGTAGGACGCCGCGTCGAACGTGCGCGAGCCGGTTCTCAGCGTGAAGCTCTTCGTATCGACGATGATTCCTGACAGCAGCGCCGTCGATTCAAGCATCGACAGTTTCAGCTTCTTCGGCTGGTATTCCAGCAATTCCGTCACAAGTTCTGCAGTCGAAGATGCGTACGGTTCCATGTACACGAGCGTCGGATCGGAGATGAACTCTTCGGCCCGGCGGTGGTGATCGATGACGACGACATGTTCGGTCTTCGATAACAATTTCTCTTCGATGACCATCGACGGCTTGTGCGTATCGACAATGACAAGCAGCGTATCGTTCGTCACCATTTCAAGCGCATCCTGAGGTGACAGGAAGTAACGCCACAAGTCCTCATCCTTCTCGATCTCTTCAATCATCCGTTGGACACCTGTATCGATATCGTCGGGATCAAGAACAATCGCTGCTTCTTTATCATTCGCCTGAGCGATCTTCAGAATCCCGATCGATGCCCCGACCGAATCCATATCCGGAGACTTGTGCCCCATGATGAGCACCTTTTCACTCTCCTGGACGAGCTCCTTCATCGCATGGGAGATAACGCGGGCCCGGACACGGGTCCGTTTCTCCATCGGATTCGTTTTACCGCCGTAGAAGCGGACTTTCCCGGAGTCATCCTTGATCGCCACCTGATCTCCGCCGCGCCCCAGTGCAAGGTCGAGACTGGACTGAGCCAGTTCGCCAAGCTCCGGCAGGCTGACCGGTCCGACACCGATACCGAAGCTGAGCGTCAACGGGACGTTCTGATCGGTAATCAGCTCACGGACATCATCCAGAATTTCGAACTTCGCCTTTTCAAGCGTTGCCAGAATCTCCTGGTTCAAGACTGCCATGAAGCGCTCCTGAGACGTCCGTTTCAAATAAATGCCGTAATCGCCGGCCCATTTATTCAATATCGACGTCACCTGGGAGTTGATATGACTCTTCGCTGTATCGTCCATCCCTTGAGTGATCTCTTCATAGTTATCCAGGAAGATGACGGACAGCACCGTCTGTTCGTTCTCATAGCGATTATGGATTTCGGTCTGCCGCGTCCTGTCGAACAAGTAAAGCAGCCGTTCCTCACGCTTGATGACCGTCTGGAACTTATAGTTGCCGATCGTAAGCCACACTTCATCCTCATCTTCCTTGACGGCAGGGATGATTTGATCGGACAGCTTCTTAAGAGACTGACCGACGATCGAGTCCTCCTCTGTGAACCTGTTCATGTAGGGATTCGCCCATTCAATCGTGAAATTCTCACTGAAGAGGATGATCCCGATCGGCATCTCGAGTAACGCCTCTTCCCCCACCTTCTTGACCCGGTAGGAAAGCGTCGAAATATATTCCTCTGTTTCGCTGATCATATTCTGTTCCGTACGGACACTGTAAAAGATGGACGCAGCTAAAAACAGCGTCATCATCAGTCCCAATGTCCACTGGTAATACCAAATGAATCCAAGCAGCACAAGAGAGATCAAATAAATGATCCATAAGTGTCCGCTCATCGTTGGTTTTTTAAAGAAATTCGGCATTGCATTCAGCTCCCACCATCTGCTCCGAGCTATTTATCCTTCGTTTCTCCCAAGCGTTCCCGCAATGGAAATCCTAAATCAATTATACCTAAGATTCTTACAAGATACAGCATCAATTGTGGAAGAAGCAAGGTGAAAACGATGAGCACCACCGGAATTGCCTTGGACCATTTCTTCACACCGGCATAGAAAAATACGAAAGAAAAGCCTTGGATGACGATCAGCGTCCCTGTCAACGTGAAGATGTTGATGGCGGCTAAATAAAGCAGCCCGCCTCCGTCTCCGACAATCAGATTCAAAATCAATGCAATCAAGTAGTACCATAATACAGCAGACGGCAGCCGGAAGTTCTTGAAAGAGACGAAGCGGTACGACTTCTTCTCCACCCGGTTGATCACCTTGTACGTAATCCACTGATTCAGGAACGCAAGGACGATTCCTGTCATAGCGAGAATACTAGGCATGATGTCAGGGAGAAACGCGATCTGCTCCCGCATGGCGGCAATCTGCTGCTCGACCTGCTCCTCGTCCATCACACCGGAGAGAAGGTTCTCTGCGGAAGTGACTCCTTCTTCCAGATTGTTGTTGAAGTCATCGATCCAGTTGACGTCGAACACAAACTGAGTAGCAAGGAACAATAGAACGATTCCGATGATGAAGCCGACCGAACCGATGGCCAGCGTCTCATAGGATCCGCGCTTCTTATGCATGGCACCACCAAGGAACAGGCCGCCGATGCCGGCAAGCAGCGTGACCGGCGATATCACTGTCGCAAACAGCAAGGAAAAGATCAAAGCCACCAGGAACACCAGGCTCCGGGTTTCCACCCATGCCGATGCGCGTAATAAGCGAACGGTACGGGCAGGACAAATATCATGAAAGGACCAATAATCGGCATATACAAAGAAAGCAGCAGCAATATCAAGTAGATACCGGCCATCAAAGCCCCTTCCGTTAATCTTCGTGATTTATTCATTTCTTTTGAAGCACCTCTATTTCTACGGGCTTTTAGTAACCTCCCTATTTTAACATACAAAGGGTACCTGTTTCTCGTCTCATCCATCCGTTCCAGGACTTGGTCATATGAACACAGTCTGGTATGATAAATGAAATTAATAGAGGAGGACGATCATGCGTACCGACTATCATGTTCATATGGCAGAAACTGGCAACTTAGATATCGACTACCTCAGAACCTACATACAAAAAGCGAAAGAAGAAGGCATTGAAGAACTCGGCATATCCGAGCACGCTTATTTCTTCCAGGAAACGAGTGCGATCCTCTCGAACCCGTGGGTGGAGAATCGCAGAACCCTTGAATTCGATACGTACCAGAAGATGTTCGATGCGGCAGAGGAAGCCGGGCTTCCTATTAAAATGGGAATAGAGATGGACTATATGCCGGGAAAAGAAAAAGAGATGAAAGACTTCATCGACGCCCATCCCTTCGACTATGTGATCGGATCCGTTCACTGGATCGATGATTGGGGAATCGATCTCGCCATTTTCCGGGACGAGTACGAAAAGCGTGATTTGAAAGAAGTGTACCGTCAGTATTTCGACCGGGTCGTCACTCTGGCAGAATCCGGCCTGTTCGATTTCGTCGGCCATATCGATGTCATCAAAGTATTCGGCTATCGACCGGATGATGAGGCGTTTCTGAAAGAACAGTATGAACGCGCAGCCAAAGCGCTGGCGTCGACCAACACATGCATCGAGATCAGCACGGCCGGTCTCCGGAAGCCGGTCGGCATCATGTATCCGGACCCTGTGCTGCTGCAGATTTGTAAGGATCACGGCGTCGGGATCGTCCTTTGTTCGGACGCTCATAAACCGGACCATATCGGGTACCGATACGGGGAAGCAATCGACCTCGCGAAGTCGGTCGGCTACGATAGTGTGCACGTTTTCTCCAATAGAAAAGCGACGGTACACCCGATCGACTGACCCAGTTTCACGTGAAACACGCACACAAAAAAACCGAACGCATCCAGCTCAAAAAGCCGGGAGACGTTCGGTTTTTTTCATATTCCACCCTCACCAGCTGATGATTGGAGGGCAGGGCGGAGACTCCTGCGGGAAAAGCGAGACAGGAGAGACCCCGGAAGAGCGGAGCTCTGAGGAGGCTCGCCGGCCGCCCGCGGAAAGC
>NZ_ANPF01000034.1:0-45809 GCF_000328325.1 Halobacillus sp. BAB-2008
ATTTCCATAAAGAATCTTTACTTTTGTAAATCAATAAAACAAGTAAATAAAGCTATTGACAAGCCATAAAATACATAATTACTTTCGGTAACAAGGGCTATTAAGCCTGTAATTATAATTAATACCATTAATAAATTCTGTAATAATTTCATTGCAAAACCCCTATCTTTACTATCGGTGAAAATTCTAAAAATTATGCTTTCAACAAGTGTATCAAATAACAATAAAGTTGGACAGACATTCTATTCATTTTATTTCGAGTAACACACCTTATATGATTGACTGAGTCACTAAACACAAATGACTTTTCACAACTTTTTGTAGGTGGAAAGCTTTTCTTTGTAGTCGAATTTTGATCCATATACCATACGCACGAATAGAAAGAGCACGATACGCGACACACGATGCGAAACACAGTGACGAAAACCACGCACAGGCTGTCGGCACAGGATACCGCACCGCTTGGTTCTGTTTATGACGTGTAGCACGTTATGCGCATTTCATATGAAACACCATGCGTAAGGTCGTTGATTATTGTATTCTCACACGATATATCACATGGTGTGGGTATCTCATGCGACATATCGTAAATACATCGATTATGCGCATGCGGTGCGATATGGCGTGCGTATTTCGTGTGTGTAAAGGGCGTTACGGGATGCACATGCATAGAGTTGTCGCATCTGGTGTGCATTTCATAGGGTGCAGGATACGCACCTGGATTCGCGTGGAATGTCACACGTCATGAAAACCTCTCTCTTTTTTGAATCACCAGACCAAACCGACTCTCTTTGAGGACCAGACGGCTATCGTCTGACGCAGCGGGACCCCCGGACCGTCATCCCGCAAAGGGATGACGGTCTTTTTTCGGTCAGCAGAGGGTCGTTCGCCTGGGAATACCAGAGCGTAAATCCTTGTCCGGACAACGTTTCAAGAGAAAACCCGTGCCTTCAAGGCGGGTCCCGCGCCCGTCGGTGGTGTTTGTTGATTCTCTCGCTTCCGCTCGTATAACCGCTCCGGGCTTCCCGCCTTTCAGACACGCAAGATCCTTTTGGCCAACGAGCGCGGAGCCTTCCTCCGCTCCGGTGGTGTTTCCTGCCCTTTTTAGCTCGCCCCTCTTCTCCGAATCGGTACGTACAGCAAGAGATTTTTTGACATACAACCGCCTCGCGTCGTCCGCGCTGTCGGACAAAAGGAGCCTTTGTTGAAAGTCTTTTCCTGCCGATCCGCTGCCGCTTCTCGAACACCTTTTGGACAGCTTCCCCTCCACCCTTTTTTGGCAGCTCCCCTGCTTCCGAGCTTTCGCATCCGGTCTTTCCGGGCGTCCTTCGCCACGCCCTCCTATCCCAATCAGATGCGAACACCGCGACGCAACACCGGCTCGAAATCCATCCCTCGGCTGCCGCTGTCGGGACGGAAACCGAGCCGGGAGACGCCCCCTATGCCGTCATACACCTTTTTTGCCCTGTCGGAGCCGGCATAGTCGGGCGATGCTGTAACGACGCGGCTTATCGGGGGCGGACGATGCGGCATAGTCGGGGTGGGGTTCGCCCCGATATGTGCTATCTGTTGATGCGCCGGGGTTTAATCGGAGTACGCGCCCCGGTGTTCACGTCTCGGGACGTGTAGGGGAAAGAGCATAAGGGGGACGTATGACAAGCCTCGCTACGCTCGTTTGTCAGTCAGCATAGCTGACCGTCCCCATTACTGCGTCGTGGAATGCTCGCGCATCCCTCTCCTTGCCCTTCCACTTCGTTTCAGGGTGCTCATTCGAAAGCTCCTGTTCGTCGCTTTCTATTTATGAAGTGCCAAGCCCCTCTCCTTCCCTCCCGCAGCAATCCATCTGGATCGTTGCGTCCGCTTCGGTAAAAAGCATCTTCCTGAGCCGTATGCTCCCTGCACAAAGCTCTGCCGCTTTGTTCGTACGCACACGAAAAGAATATTTGTATGTACGCCGGTTGGGAATACGTCCCGGTGCTCGCCTGCTCACACCGATCAGAAAGTGCGTTTTCCGTCGTACATTCGATAGTCAAATTGCCAAGTAAAAGCAGAGCAATCATTTGCAACAAACAGATATGTATTTTCCGAACGATTCAAAGGGTATAGGCTATAAAGGGATAATATTCCACATATAATCCCAAATTATCGTGTGCCAAACAGCACTCATCGTAAGAACTTCGAGGAACCCCTCAACCAGAATCACCACGAACACCACAGTCGGCGCCGCAATATTCTTATCCTGGATAGCAGCCATCATACCAAGCGGCTCAAGGATGGGGGTTATGGCTTCGGCTGATTGTGCAACAGAAGTACCATAAAACGCAGAATAATGGAAATGTTTTTTTGAAAATTATTGCCATTTAGCTTATATTAGACATAGACATATTTTTAGGAGGGATTTTATGGATGTATTAATGTATTTATTTCTTGCGGCATTGTTAATCCCAGCGAATATATTCATGATAAAGTGGCAAAAAAGTGGGAAATTACCTCTTTGGTCTTCTGGTCTTCTTCTAGCAATCCTTGGTGTTGTGATCGGCTTTGCTGTCGGTGCAATTCTTATAGCTGGTGATTCAGGCCAAGGTGGAGGCCTGATGGCAGCTTTTATAGGTCTTGTCATAGTCGGTAATGGAATAGTTCATTTATTGATTGGGCTTGCCTTAACAATTGGAAAACAATATGGTAATAAAAATACCCAAGTATGAGAAAAAACCAAGTCACGTAGGTTTAACCCGTGACTTGGTTTTTTTATGATTAACATACGAAGCAGAAAGCGGTTTGAACCAAAACTTTCGCTTTAATGTACCATGGAGCAGCTTGAGAACAGTCGCAAAGTCTTTGGTCGCAATAGCAGTTAGGGTAACCGCCGCGGGAACCATAGCAACAATCATGTGTCTTACAGCATTCATCCAGTTCGTTTACACCAGCTCTTGAGCCTTTACAAGCCGGAGATCCACCACAGGCAGCGCCGCAGTAAATATAGCCTCCTGCGATACACCCTTTAATTTCCGCCTGAGATTCCACGTCTTCCTCCAGCAATTGACCTGGACGATAATTCTGATCATAGTTGAATTCTTGCTCAAAACGCTCATTTTCTTCCTCAATGCTCTGGACGCTTACCGCCTCTTTCTCATGTGAGCTCTCCAGCAAAGAGACCACGTTCTCATCAGCAGCACGCAATACTTTTTGATTTACTTTGGTTTCGTCCTCTTCATCAATGATGTGAGCAACAAAGAAGTTTTCCTCTTCTTCTTTTTTACCATCGAAGTAACGTGTGAAGAAGTGAATAAAAACATTTTCCTTCACTTTTACCCTCAACGACTTCGCTGTCACAACTCTTCCATTTTGCGCCATGTCAAATTTCAAATGATCCTCTACGCTCAACGGCGCGTTCGTATCTAATTCGAAATTCACATATCTGTTCATTTCAGAAATTAAATTTTGAAATTTTTTGTTGCCTTGAAATCCATTCAATAAGTCCGCAATCTCTTGCTCTGTTAGAAAATAACCTACTTCCATATTTGTTCCTCCTAGTAAAACGTAATTTGTCAGCCTGACACTCTATAAAGAAAGTAAAAGGTGATTTATTACAACCTTTCACCCGATTTTTTGCTGGGATTTTATCTTAATACCTATGTACGCAATGACACCCACTAAGGTATTAGAGACAATCAAGTACGAAACCGAAGAAAAAGAAACAGCTACATCAAGATTAAAATATAGAAAATGATAGATGTGCCGTACCGATCCGAACGTGCCGATTTCTACCGACAAATATAAAACAAGAGTAGCGATAACTATCTGTATATCCTTTACCAACATGTAGAAAAGCAGCATAGAGCCATTCAGCATAAACAACTGGGAAACGAACAAGGCATACGAAGCTAGCAAATCAAAATGACCGTATTGTATCTTTATATACAAACCACAAATAAGTAGGGGGACCATAAATAAAGTGACGTGTGAAAGAAGGATTCGGTTCACTCTATTCTTGTATATTTGTGGAAGCAAAGCTGAATGTTTCCCTTCATACACGTCATAGAACAAATATAAACAAATGGTTGACGAGAGAGGAATGGCGACAAGCTGTACTAATAAAAAGGCAGTATTAGCTGTCTCACCAAACCTCATGGCTATTAAGGAGAGAAGGGCCGCGATAGAAAGAATGAACACAGCAACAAAAGGAAGTATGGATCTATATTTTGTTCTTAATACAACCATCATACCTCATCCAGCCCCTCTAAAACGGCTACGTAGCCACTGATAAAATCGGAAAAACTCGGGCTGGCGCCATTGTCCACCACAGGTGTCTGCGAGATGAAACGAATCTGCATTCGTGACTCGCTAAGGGATTTAAAGGAGAGTATCGTTCCGTCAACATCGCTCAGGTTTCCTCCCTCTACAGTTTTCTCAAAAACCATGCCAGCCGACTTCCTTTTCAAATCCTCCATTGACCCTTCGAAAAGTTTGACCCCCTCTTTTAGCACCAAGAGGTGGTTGCACAAAAAGGCAATGTCTTCTGGGTTATGAGACGAAATGATAATTTGAACCCTGTCGCTAATCGTCAACAAGATGCTTCTCAACTTAGTGCATTCCAGTACATCTAACCCGGTGGTCGGTTCATCGATGATTAAGTAATCGGGGCGACTTAGCAAAGATTGTGCTATTCCTACTCTCTGAACTGTCCCACCCGATAAGTGCTTCATTTTTTGATTCCTATAACCATATAAATTCATCACCTCAACCAGCTCCATGATATAACTGTCATCATCTACGCCTTTGATAGAAGCCAACAATCGCAAGACCTCTAAGACCGTTAGGTTTGGATAGGCATTGAAGTTTTGGGGGAGAAAACCTATACGACCTTCCATATCACGACCTGCGTGAAAATCGATTTCCGCCCCCTTATCATGAGAGGTCACGCCGGCTAAAATATTCAATAAACTGGTCTTTCCTGCCCCGTTCGGCCCAATGATTCCTGTGACACCCTTTAAGTCAGCTTGGATGTCCTTCAATATTGCTTTTTTTCCCACAGTTTTGGATAAATTCCGAATAGTAATCAAATGTACTCCTCCCGTTCCCATGCTTTTCATACAAATAAAGGAAAGGACCTGATGGTCCTTCCCTTTCTCACCTTCAACTTAGTCTAACGATACGACTTTCACCTGACCGCTTGCCGTTCCACGAGCATTTGCTCTTGACGCTTGCGCATAGTATGTGGAAGCATCAGGGATGTAAACGTTATCGTAAGAGAAGTTTCCAGAATAAATGAGGCGACTCCATTCGGTTGGATCAGGCAGAAGGGTTACAGATTTCTTAACCCGAGCCGAAATATCTCCCAGGGTGACGTACCCACTTACATCCGCGTAATCATCCCAGATGTTGATATTTCCCCCGTTCGCCGATCCTGTACCATTTAGATTCGCCGTAGACGTACTAGGTAAGGCGAAGGCGGCTGACCCCCACATCACACTTACCAATAAAACGCCCAGCACTGCCATCTTTTTGTTTACTTTACTCAAAGCTAGTCCCATGCTAAAACCTCCTCTTTATTGTTGAAATCAGTGCACTAATTTCTGTTGCTTTTATCAGCTGATGATACATATAGAAGGCCATGTGGGAATTTTCACAACCAATCAATCTATCTTTTTATAAAAGCCATTCTTTTTTCCCTGCGCGCAGCTTTTATAAAAAAAGATGACGTGAATAACAGGTGAATTGTAAAAACCACCCATCATTCACGTCATAAAATTTAGCTCCCTCTCACGGGATGGAACCTAAAAGACGTTCTACTTGTTCCCAATTACGCTCATCATCGTCCAGCAGAATACTTCTCCATGCCCGAATCAAATCCGGAGATACGTCCCCTTTATCCAATGCAATCACTCTCTCCCATAGGTCTTCATGGTCGGTGATTGGTCCTATAATCCTCAACAAGTGAGTCTTTTGTAAATTTTCTTCTTCTACAATCCCATTGCTCATGTACCAACCCACCACGACCGTGTAGATATACCAGTCTTTGAATGATTTTTCTCCAGCTATTTCATTATGCTTTTGGTCCACCCACGGTACTTGGTAAGGGAGCATCTTTTGCATTTCCGAATATCCCGCAGCATTCACAGGATCAATAGGGAGAATAATATGATCATCATGCTTGGTGGTTTTCGTATGGGTGAACACATCATTCCCACCCATATTAGGAATGAAGATGACATGATCCGGCATATTAAACTCTTCGCCCACCATCTGACTATACTCTTTCAGTTGGGTGTTGAAAGTATCTAGAAAATCGTTCATTTCGGATTTATGTGTAAACCATGAACGCGGGTATAGGATTTCCTTACCTGACGGACCGAATTTTGCTGAAGTGAAATCACCCGAAATGACCGTTAAGCCTTTGGAGGAACCCACATATTTTTCATCATCGATTTTTTTAAGATTGGTGTAAATAAGCTCACCCCCCCCTTTATATTCAAGCGTGTAATCAATTTCTGTTTTAGGAGTCAAATCCGATGTAAGAAATTCACCATTGACTTCATACATGCTGGCGGTGTTTTGATTGTTGGGTAGCCAAGCAAAATTTGCTGGTAAGTACAAATAATTATTTAACGACGGGTGAGAACTGGAGCCGATTCCAGAGTAATGCAGAGTCAACGTCGTCGGACCCTCACTTATTTTTTCAGGCAAATCAACCTCCACATAATCACCGGACCGCTCAAATGGAATGCTTTCCCCTGCGACATGGACATCCGAAACCTTGTAGCCTCGATACAGGATCAGGGAAATATTTCGCTCCTTAATATTCGCCAAGTTCATAGTCGTTTCCACAACCACCCCTTCTTCCCCTTTGTCCTCAAGTACAACGTCCATGGTCTTGATGTCATACGAGAAGAGGCGATTATCGTTCATATGTGGAGGATCGTCATAGTATAAGTAATCCTCTGTTAGTTTTTCAGGGTCATTCAAAGCGGAAAATGTACTGCTTGTCGGTATGAAACCTGGTATTAGAATCAAAATAGAGGTCGTTAATAACAACAGTCGGTTCATCCCTCTATTACTCGTCCGAGTAGATAATAGAAGAAGCAACGACAAAAAGTAAATGAGTATGATTTTCTTCCCCCATTCAAACTCAAAACCATAAAAAGGATCATAAGGGGTATTCATATCGTAGACCCCTAAGTTCAAATTCCTGAACAAGTCCGCTGCGCTTTCCAACTTAGTGTTATCCATTAAGGTAGCGATGAAATGCAAATTGGAAGGAGAGAGAATGACCCACACTCCCAACAATAAAACGAAAACCACTTTATTCTTTGAATTCATACCAAACAAATAACCAATGAATCCCATGAGTAGATAAGGAATCAACCAATAATTCAACAAAAACAAAAGACTTTCTTTTGCAAATGAACCTCCGCCCTCAAAAGACATGTAATATAATTGAAAACCTAGAGCTGGTAGCGATACAAAGAAAAAAGAGGTCGCTAATAAGCATAAAACATTCAATAGATGGATTTTCCACAGTTCCTTTTTAATTATAAAAACAACTGACGTCTGATCCATGGTCTTACGGGCCAATCGCCATCCAAGGATTGCAAAAAAGAGCATGCCACCCTGGATAAGAAAACTTGAAAATTGCAGATTGTTCCCTACATCATGGTTGTTGTAAAGAAATGTGTAAGTAAGAAATCCCGCGTACATCAGCCATAACAATGCTCCCATCAAAATCAAGAAACCATGAAGTTTGTAAGTAGTAAGTATGGTTCTAAGTGTTGTTTTCATACTATCACCCTTTCTGAAAGAAAAACTTACTGCTAGATATAGACAGTTTTATGAGGTCATTCACAACCATTAATAAAAAAAAGACAGGTCTGAATTCGACCTGTCTTCTTAAGTAATTAGAGGTGATACTCGGATTTGAACCGAGGATGAAGGTTTTGCAGACCTTTGCCTTAACCACTTGGCTATATCACCACCGGGAGGGGATTCGCTCTCCCCTCATCAACCGTTCAATTCTTCAATACCCAAATCTTGTACTAATTTATCCTTGTTGAATCCTGTGATTTTTGATGCAATAGCGCCATCTCGCTTTACAATGGTGAAGGGAGTACCTGTCCCTCCTAACGATTGAAACTCTTGGAATACCGTCTTATCGGCCATGACATCCTTTTCTATAAATTCAACACCATTTCGTTTTAAGAATTCACTTTGTTGGTGACAGAAACCACATGATTTAGCAGAGAATACGATTACTTCCATCCTTCAGCACTCCTTTTTATTTCCGTTAATCTTATCCCGCATTTCCCAAAAGCCGGGGATTGATTCAACGTCATAGTTTTTTATACTCTTGATCAACTTATATTTTAATTCTTGTGATAAATCATCTTTATTCTTGTGGTTCGTAAGATGAAGTGATTTTTTGATCTTTGGTTCAAATAATTCAACTACCGCACCTAATGATTGAGTATCACACTTGGACGATTTCACCAATTCATACAAAGCAGACAATGGCCTCACTCCTCTTATTTTCTGTTGAGCGCTTCTATTTCACTAGATAGTTTCATGATGACGTTTTCCAACTTGTCTAACTTTTTTTCAAACCTCACAAACAAGTAAAAAGTAATGGCAACCGGGAAGCCAAAGTTGCCTATAATCACAATCCATTGTGGAAGATCGACGAGAGTCATTACCCATCACACCTCCTCGTTATCAAGGCACGATCGCAGCTTTTTAAGTGCTTTCTTATGAAGTTTTGAAATAGCCTGCTGGGAACGCCCGAGCCTCTTTGCAATCTCCGTGTCACTTAGACCATAAATATAAGCTAGGCTGATGACTTCTTTTTGTCTTAGAGTTAAAAAAGTTAAGGCATGTGCAAGAACAGGCGTTTCAATGTAATCTTCAATATTAGAAGACTGTACAACCTTTTCTACGGTTATCGACGCATTTTCATCTTCAATGGTATCTTTGTTCGTAGTACCGTTTTCTTCTTCGATAGGCTGGTCTACCGTTAGGGGAAAACGATAATTTACTTTTCGGCTCTTTTTATCAAAGTTGATTGCGTTGAAATACAACGTGTTTGATATATAAGCAGTAAATCGCAATTGGAAGTAAAACTTTTTAAAAGTCTGATCCAACTCTGCCCGATTCTCTACTGTCGGATCACAGATGGAATTAATCAGCAGCCCCACATTCTCCTCTTCATTTAGAAATGAACGAATAAGAGGATTTTTAAGGAACTCTTCGTTTTCTCTTGTGAATTTTTCGATTAGCTCACAGCATTCACAGTCTATTTTGGATATATGTGGAATAATAGCACCCCCGAAAAGAACGTACGTTCGCATATATAGCGAAAAAAAATGAGCGTTAGTTCACACCCTCTTATTTAATTTTACCATTTTTATCCCCCGATAGAGCTATTTTTACAAAATTCTCTAATTTTCTCTGATGTTGCTGCCGAGGTTTCAACTAAGCTCATAAGTAGATCCTTTTCCTCTTTCGTTGTGGCTTTCGGAAGGCATTTTGTGTAAAGGGCCTGCGATTTTCTAGCTTCACAGAAGCACTTAATGAGATTCTCTCTACTCACAAGTTACCTCCTCCTTCTTTTCAAGAGCATACTCTCTATCCAATTGCAGAGAGCGAACTTTATACTTGTCGCCTGCACAAAAGGAGATAGTGTGTTCTTGCAATATAGCTCGTAACTCATCAACGTGGATTTTTCTTAAAAGTACATATTCATATTCTTCAATTAACAGAGCAAGGGCTCCTGAAACGTGCGGCGTGGCCATAGAGGTTCCTGTCAGTTTTTTATATTCACCATCAAGGGTGGTAGAATAAATCCCCACACCCGGAGCGAATAGATCCACTTCATCGTTTGTGTTGCTAAAGAAAGCCACGTCATTTTCTATATTATTCACGGCGCCTACTTGAATAACTTCTTCATACGCGCCTGGATAACGAAACTCATCCGTCTCAAAACTCCCGTCACCATCATTCCCAGAAGCTGCTACTACGGCTATGTCATTATCCACGGCTCTTTTGATTGCTTCTTGCAACCGTTTATAAGACCTTTTTAAACCAAGGGATAGCGATATTATTCTTACTCTCTCTCCATCTGGACCGCGCCAGTCAACTGCGTAGTTTATACCCGAAACCAATGCGTCAACATTTCCACCGCCATTTCGATTGAGCACTTTCAATATTAATAAATCCGATCTGGGTGCAACACCAACAACACCTTTCTTGTTGATGGACCCGGCAAGGGTTCCAGCTATATGCGTACCATGCCCGTTAAGGTCTTCTGCAATATTAACGTTCCCTTTATGATCTTCTGTGAAATTATAAGCACTGACAATTCTATCCTTCAAATCAGGATGATTCATGTCACAACCCGTATCTAAAATTGCTGTGACCACACCTTTCCCATAATATCCTTTTCTCCACTTCGCTTGAGAGCCAATGGATGCAATATTCATGGGAACTTCTTCTCCAATTTGCACCGGAGTTTCTTGTGTAATTGGAAGCAACTTCACTTCATCCGCCACCATAGATACACCCCCCTTTATAATCGCTCGTCTTATAAAGAAAGATGGCGGGAAATATTCACAACCTTTTCTTAAAAGAAATTCATTTTTTTCAACAAAGACCGGCAAAAGATAGAGTGGTAGCTTAATGAAAGTATGGAGAAATAAGCGCCATGGTTAACCAATACCTAAACACGGGTGAACGCTAAAAACCGATGCGGGATTTCCGCATCGGTTTTTCTCTGTATATTTGTATGTATATCAGCTTGGAATACGCTCGGGGATAGGGAGAGCGGAAATAAAAACAAAATCTAATATAAAACCATGGGGTATATGATATATCGATGATCTGCCTGCGATATGGACGCAAACTGTAATATTGCACAAAAAAGACGCCTTTTAAATGGCGCCTTCTCCCTCTTTTTCCTTCACAGGGTGCCTGAGTGCTGCAATGAATTCAGGAACTGTTTTCGAGATTTGGGAGGTGTTCAGGTGGCGGTGGGAACGTTGCAAAGAAGAAAGATCTTTAGCTCCAAAAACGGCCAAACTGACCTCTGGGAGACTTTCTTTGATTTCTGCATATGCCACTTTCGCTTCTTTCGAAGAAGCCAACTCCAAAAAGTTCTCAGTTGCACTGGACTTGATATACAGTCTACTCATCACGATCACCCTCTCTTGAATATTTTCGTTCATATAGGAAATCAACATACGATTTGACTTCGAAATCATCCGGAAGGATAGGAACAGCCCCCAACCAATTCCTTAATTCAAGCGCATGTTCATCCAACTCCCTGTTAGCATGTCACGTTTTGTATATATTATCATGCAGATATACGTTTAACAACGCTTGAACTCTCGTCCAGAGTTGGATTTCAATAGGAAATGTGTTGTTATCGAACTTGGAATAGCTATGGATACCCTTGTATCCGTCGTCATTCATTTTCCCTGTCGTTTGGTCCACTACACGGTATATTCCGTCTTTTATAGGGTATGCGCCCTCTAGTTCTAATGCTATGCGCTGGAAACTAGAGGTATCAAAATTAAGGATGAATCGGAGCCCAAGCGCGTCATTTAGCACTTTATTCAAAGGCTTGGATATGGTCTGATGCTTCATCTTGGCCATCATGGATACGGGGTCTTTATAACGGAATGTGAAATCAATCCCCCCGTATTCGTCCATTATGTCCACTAATTTCTGTATGTATTCAAGGGTCAAAAATGTAAACTCCTCTTGCGTTCCTGCTACTTAGTGTATGAACTCACCATCTTCGGAGTCATAAGAATTCTTAGTATTGAATTCAACCGTGAAATGTTTATGTATGCCTGTGATTTATTCCAAATTTCAGCATAAGGCAACACAGGATTCTCCCCCCCTCTGATGTCACGCATGATACATCCATTATATAGAAAAAAAGGTGGCATCCATCACTCCGGCACCTCTTTTGTATTCAGCCAGCAAAGCTAAGCGTTTACATTACTGAGAACTACTAGCTCTTGTTCATAGCTTTCTCGGTCAAGCTCTTATAACCTTTCATTAAACACGCCCTGGGGGTTCTTCAGAATTAAAAGCAACAGCTTAAACTTTGCGTTTTTTGAACATTTTAACAAGCCCTCTGCTTCGTTCGTAAGATCAACGAAGCAATATCACATTCATTTTACATTTTTACAATCTTTTCTTATTATGGATTTTTTTATATTATTTGGTGAATATAATCTTGAGGTGATTCAATGGAATTCAATCTGGAAATAACAAAAAAATCTTATAGTGTTCTCATGGTGGACTACCGCCCAGAAGAAGGTAAGAAGTATTTTGTATATGGATATCGGCATGATGAGGAGAAATGGGATTTTGATAATGGAGACCTTTTATTCGTACTCGATGAAAAGGTACAGATAAATGAGCTTAAAAGAAACTTCACGGTTTTTGATAAACACCAATGGATTTGTGAAAATTGCTTCACGCGAAAAGATATAGAAAGTATAAGGGCAGATAATATAAAATACTGGGGATGGAACACATGGAAGGATTTGCCTGATAATTTAATAAATAAACTTCAGAATAAAATTCTTGCTGGAGTAACAGATTTTTCATGGAAGAATGTTGAAAGCCTTAATAATCCTTCAAAGCGTTTTGTCAATTTTAATATTTGTACTAATTGCATGAGTAATGAAGAAATAGATGGGAAATTCTCAGATATAATCAACCAACTTGAGATTTGGGAGCATGAACTTGCTACTAAAGCCATTCTAGAGGGTAATGAAAAAGTGCTTGAAAGCTACATTGCTCACAATATTGAAATAGTTGAAACTGGAATGAAGTTGATCGACACACAAGTAAAGGTAAAGGATGGCTTAATTGACGTGCTGGCTGAAGATAAGAATGGCACCAAATGTATTATGGAATTAAAGGTTAGAACAAATGATAAAAATTTGATTTGGCAGTCTGCATATTATCAATCAGAAATAGCAGAAAACATAAGGGTTATTACCATTGCGCCTTCCTATGATGAAGTTATTAGTAAAGCGTTAAAGAATGTTAAAAATATAGAGATGAAAATATATAGCCTTGATGAGAAGGGATTAATACAAATTGAAAGTCTTGATTCAAATCCAACATTAAAACCATCCGAAAATAACACAAGTGTATTAGCTAATGCAGAACAGGATAAAGCAGTTTAAACTAACTACCTACATTGTTCTAATTGATTGCCGGCCATTTCACATTATTTAAGAATTCCTTGGCAGCTAGACACCCTCTATTAAAGATCCAATATAATTGTAAAACATAAAAAACGGGCAAAAATGCCCGGCTTTTGTGTTTTGAGAATATAATACTTCCTGTAATTATGCAACACTCACTTGTTGACGAATGAAGTAATTCACCTGCCAGCGATTAATTCATTTTACATACTTTTTTAGCTTTTATATTTACTCATGAATTTTATTACATCTTCACGATCCAATAGCACTTTTCCTTCTAACTCAATAACTGGTAATCCTAGCTTTTCTAATTTTTGCAAATACCCAAAAGAAATGCCAATGAACTCACAGCACTGTTTTTTAGTCATGAATCTTCCCACTCCACTATCCCTCTTAGCAGCTTCAAAAGCCTCTTTGCTCAACTCATAAAAGAATTCATAATATTTACTCCGAAACTCATCTGATACTTGTAATGGTATGAAAGCCTCCATATGATTTATTTCCTCCTCGTCTTTACTTTTGTAAGAAATTTACTTACTTTTATTGTATAACACCTCTCCCCAACAAACAACATCAAAGTAAGAAAAATATTTACTAAGTAAAATGATTGTGTGATAATGAGTAAAAAAGGGAGGCCAATTTTTTATGGACGCTAAAGAGTTTGGAGCAAAACTTAAAGAGATTCGAAAGAATAAAAATATCACCTTACTCGAATTAAAAGCGAGAACAGGCTATTCGGATTCATATTTATCTCAAATTGAGAACGGTTATAAAGATTTACCTAAACCGGCATTATTAAGAAAACTGGCTATAGGGTTAGACGTTTCACCCATCTATCTATTGAATATAGCTGGCTACTCTGCTTCTTACATAGATGTAGAGAACGGTTCTGTAAAATATAAAAGAGTTGACCTTGGTAAAGATAATGTGCCATTTCAAGAAATGAGAAGTGTAGATGTGACCCTTCCTTGTACTGATGAAATAGCAACAGAGTACGGAGAGCAAAAGGTTAAGGAGTTATCGGATGATGAAATAAGAAGAAGGTTATTTGACCTTCATGATCTACTAAGTATGAAAATTGACTTGTATTATAAGAATGCATCTTTATCAGAGGAAAAACGAAAAAAAGTTAGAACTATACTTGAATTAATTTTTGAATAAAGTACTTCCCTTTCCTGTATATAGCCTGCCAGCGTATTGGAAAGGAAACTATTATGACAAATATTAAAAAGTACACTAAGAAAGATGGTACCACAGCTTACATGTTTAATGCGTATCTAGGCATAGATCCGCTCACTGGAAAGAAAAAACGCACCACTCGGCGGGGCTTCAGGACTAAAAAAGAAGCAAAGGTTGCATTATCTAAATTATTAGTGGAAGTCGATGAACACGGGGTCCGTCAAAATGAGCAAATGACCTTTCAGGATGTTTTCGAGGAATGGTTTAAGCAGCACAGTAGAGAAGTAAAACCAACTACGGTGTATGCGATGGAAAGTAAATTCAAACGCAGAATCCTCCCTTTGTTTGGTCCTTATAAAATGAAAGACATCACTCCCTCATATTGTCAAAAAGCTATCAACGCTTGGGCACAGGAGCTTAAAACTTTCAATGATTATAAGATACAAGCAAACTTGGTCTTTCGATACGCTATGAAAATGGATATTATTAAACGAAATCCAATGGAATACGTCACATTGCCGAAACTAAAACACGAAATGGAATATAACGAAGAACTGGAAGAGAAAAAATATTACTATACACGAGAAGAGCTTAAGAGCTTCTTAGAGGCTATTCAGTGGGATGACATGGCTTATACTATGTTTCGTTTACTCGCCTTCACAGGAGCTCGCAAGGGTGAATTGTGTGCCCTTCATTGGTCAGATGTAGACTTTAATCAAAAGAAAATCAGTTTTAAAAAGACATTGATTCACACGAGCGGTAAAAAACAGCTTCAGACATCAAAAACAAAGGCTTCTCGGCGTGTTGTTAGCGTCGATGATGAAACCCTAGGGATTTTGAAGAAATGGCGTAGCAAGCAAATCAAGCGCTATTTGACGTTAGAGCTTGATGATCCCTTTCAATCGAATGATAAGCAGCCCATTTTCACAGTCTATAATCACCTAAAACGGGAGATGGATTATTGCCGCTTAGCTTACTTGAATGAGAAGCTAAACCGAGTTTATCAGAAGAACCCAACTCTCCCACAAATAAATGTTCACGCATTTAGACACACACATGCGAGTTTGTTGTTTGCGGCCGGTGCTTCTATTAAAGATGTTCAAGCTCGACTCGGTCATACGGACATTCAAACTACGATGGATATTTACACTCATGTGACGGAGGATGCGAAGGAAAAAACAGCGGAGATGTTCCAGAAATACATGAAATTTTAGTGTGGGGTATTCAATGGGTATTCAATTCCATTTTTGGCCATTAAAAACCCTCTCTGCTCTATAAGAGCAAAGAGGGTAAATCCTTGGCATACAAGGTTTATTAACGCTTGGAGAATTGTGGAGCGCGACGTGCACCTTTAAGACCGTATTTCTTACGTTCTTTCATACGTGCGTCACGAGTCAATAGACCAGCGCGTTTAAGTGTTGTACGGTATTCAGGATCCGCTTGTAAAAGAGCACGAGCGATTCCGTGACGGATCGCACCAGCTTGTCCAGTGAATCCACCACCATGTACGTTTACGTGTACATCGTAGTTACCTTCTGTTTCCGTAACAGCTAGAGGCTGCTTCAGAATTACACGAAGTGTTTCGTATGGGAAAAAGTCTTCAGCATCACGTTTGTTTACTACTACACGACCAGTTCCTGGAACAAGGCGTACGCGAGCAGTGGAGCTCTTACGACGTCCAGTACCTGTATATTGTACTTGTGCCACTTTAGATTACCTCCTTTAATTATCCGCGAAGTTCATAAACTTCTGGTTTTTGTGCTTCATGCTTGTGCTCAGCTCCAGCGAAAACATGAAGTTTCTTGCCCATTTTACGTCCAAGACTTCCTTTAGGAAGCATACCTTTAACAGCAAGCTCAAGCATTTGCTCAGGGTATTTCGTACGCATTTCGTTAGCTGTACGGGACTTCAATCCACCTGGGTGGTTGGAGTGACGGTAGTAGATCTTATCGTTGATCTTGTTACCTGTAAGTTGGATTTCACCTGCGTTGATGATAATGACATGATCACCTGTATCAACGTGTGGTGTGTAAGTTGGTTTATGTTTACCGCGAAGGATCGCAGCAACTTCGCTCGCTAAACGGCCAAGTGTTTGCCCTGCAGCATCCACAACATACCATTTACGTTCAACGTTGTTTTCATTTGCCATGAAAGTTGTGCGCATATCTGTTTCCCTCCTGAATTGTTTAATTTCACATAGACTTCGTAACTACTTTATCATTTATCTCAAATACGATTAGATTTCCGGGGCTAACCGTGGTATAGAAATAAAATGCCATAGAATATAATATAACACCCTACAGCCAAATGTCAAGGGCGTGCACACCTGGAATCGTTGTTTTTTTAATAACTTTTATTGGTAAAAAACTTCCCAGAGAAATAACCCTTGTGGAGGAGCTGTTTTCCCGGCGGCAGCCCGATCCATTGCAGCAAGAATTCTTGGGATGGAAGCAGGCTCTCTCTCATGCCGCCCTACCTCCAAAAGTGTACCGACAAGAATCCGGACCATATTATAAAGGAAGCCGGAGCCTCGGAACAGGAACACGATCTCTGCCCCTTCTTTCCGGATGGATGCTTCATAAATCGTCCGGACTTTGTCGCCTTTAATATCTGTCTTCGGAGAACAAAAAGACGTAAAGTCATGTTCTCCCTCCAACAGCCGGCACGCCTCCTTCATCGCAGCCATATCAAGCTCTGCCTTCACGTGATACGTATGATGGCGCTTGAACAGCTGTCTGTCCCTGTCATTCCATACATAGTACCGGTATTCTTTCCCTACGGTCCCGTAACGGGCATGGAAATCCTCCGGAACTGCTTCTGAATGAGTGATCATAATATCATCCGGAAGCAGAGAGTTGACGGCCCTCTTCCAATTCTCATCCGGAATGGAAAGCGGTGTGTCGAAATGTATAACCTGCCCCATGGCATGAACGCCGGCATCGGTCCTTCCGGAGGCAGTCACTTTGACCGTTTCTCCTTTATGGATTTTAGCCAGTGCTTTCTCCAGCTCCGCCTGAATCG
The DNA here is from genome assembly GCF_000328325.1 of Halobacillus sp. BAB-2008. Classification (NCBI taxonomy): domain Bacteria; kingdom Bacillati; phylum Bacillota; class Bacilli; order Caryophanales; family Bacillaceae; genus Halobacillus; species Halobacillus sp. BAB-2008. Next base: position 17,418 of record NZ_ANPF01000034.1, read on the forward strand.
TATTACCATTCGGCTGTACCTGATACCCGGCATAGGCCGTACCGTCATACTGCAGGGTGAACTTCATACGCTGCATCTTCCAGTCCTCCCTTTTCAGCTTCTGGTGAGGAAGAGCACAAGGACCACAACAGCAAAAACGACATACGTAAAGACATCGATTCGGCCGATGCGGAGTTCCCTCAGCTTCGTCCTGCCTTCACCGCCCTGATATCCCCTCGCTTCCATCGCCATAGCGAGCTCTTCTGCACGCTTAAAAGCGCTGACGAATAGTGGGACAAGCAAAGGGACGACAGCCTTTACACGGTCCTTAAAACGACCTGTGCGGAAGTCTACTCCTCTGGAAGCCTGTGCTTTTGATATTTTTTCTGTTTCCTGCATAAGTGTCGGGATAAAACGCAGGGAAATGGACATCATTAACGCCAGCTCATGGACAGGGAATCGAACCTTCTTTAATGGACCGAGTAGATCTTCAATAGCATCGGTTATTTCAATCGGTGTCGTTGTCAATGTAAGCAGGGATGTGACCAGAATCAAAAGAAAGAATCGAAGAGAGATAGCTGCCCCTTGGATCAATCCTTCTTCATACACGTTCCATCCGAACACAGAAAAAGCGACCTCCCCTTGTCTCGTGACAAACAAGTGGAGCAGGAACGTGAAAATAATCAGGAACCAAACCGGCTTCAACCCTTTCATAATATACCGAAACGGCACTTTAGACAGGAGAGCGCTCCCGACAGCAAAGACAGCAAGAACCCCGTAACTCCAAACAGAATTAGCAAAAAATACAACGATGACAAAAAAGAAGATCAACGCGATTTTCGAGCGGGGGTCCAGCCGGTGGATAAAGGAATCCGTAGGAATGTACTGCCCGATGATCATCGAACTACTCACGAGCGGCACCCCCTCTCCCTTTATCAGCAAGAAGAGCTGCCAATTCCTCCATGGTTTCTCCTTTGTATTCCATATCCCATCCGAACTTCTCATTAACTTTGGCAAGGAACTGAATCACTTCCGGTACATCGAGCTGCACCTGCTCCAAAGCGTCCTTCTGCTTAAATATATCCAACGGGGCACCTTCCATATAGAGCTTCCCGTGATTCATAATAAGAATGTAATCCGCATAGGAGAGCGCGTCTTCCATACTGTGAGTGACGAGGATCGTCGTCAATTCCTTCTCTTTATGGAGATTGGAAAACATATTCATAATTTCCTTCTGCCCGCGCGGGTCGAGCCCGGCCGTCGGTTCATCCAATACAAGGACACGCGGATTCATTGCGAGCACCCCGGATATGGCCACCCTGCGCATCTGTCCACCACTTAAATCGAAAGGAGAACGTTCCAACAATTCCTCCGGGAGATGGGTAGCTTCTACAGCTTCCTTGATTCTGCGATCGATTTCTTTCTGTTCCACCCCGAAGTTCTGGGGACCGAACGCGATATCCTTCGCAACCGTTTCTTCAAACAACTGATGTTCGGGATACTGGAACACAACTCCGACACTCTCCCGCAGATTTCTCAAATCTTTATTCTTCTCTCCAGCCGTAAGCTTGTAGTCGCCGATTTGAACGTTTCCGCTCGTAGGCTGAAGCAGTCCATTTAAGTGTTGGATCAGCGTGGATTTCCCAGATCCTGTATGACCGATGACGGCGACAAAAGAGCCGGAAGGTATTTCGAAGGATAGATCATCCAATGCTTTATGCTCGAACGGGCTGTTCGGTTGATAGACGTAACTTACATGGTCGAACGTGATGTCCATAATTCCTCCAATAACTCCTGGTGATTGAGTGGCTCACGAGAAAGCATCACACCTTCTGTCTTCAGGTGATCTGCCAATTTACTGACAAATGGAGTATCTAAGCCAATTTCGGTTAAGTTATCTTTCTTTGAAAAGACCTCTCTCGGAGTTCCTTCCATCCATACCTGTCCTTTATTCATGACGATTACCCGGGATGCCTGGGTCACCTCATGAAGGTCGTGCGTTATAGTGATCAAGGATAAGTCTCTTTCCCGTTGAACATCACGGACCGTTTCCATGATCTCTTTCCGACCTTTCGGATCCAGCATAGCGGTCGCTTCATCCAGGATGATGAAAGCCGGTGATACAGCAAGCACACTCGCAATCGCCACGCGCTGCTTCTGCCCTCCGGACAAACGGTGGGGCTCGTGACGCTCATACTCCTGCATACGGACTGAAGCAAGGCTGTCTTTGATTCTCTGCTGCATCAAATCTCTGGGCATACCGTGATTCTCCATCCCGAAAGCGACATCATCACGAACCGTGGTTCCAACGAATTGGTTATCAGGGTTTTGGAAGACCATACCGACCTTCTTCCTGATTTCCCATACGCTCTCCTGCGTTACCGCCTGACCGTCCACTAATATTTCCCCTTCTTGAGGAAATAATAGCCCGTTCATAAGCTTGGCAATCGTCGATTTCCCGGAGCCGTTATGTCCGATAATGGCTACCCATTCATTCGGGCCAAGCGTGAAGCTGACGTCATTTAAAACCCACGGCATGTCCTCCTGATAACGAAAGGATACATTCCGAAACTCGACTTGTCTCTCTCCCATCTGTGTTCCTCCTCTGCTCAACTGACTATTTCCCAGGAAATATGACACTATTCCCCGCAAACGACTGCTGACGAGTAGTCTCCTATTCGTCAGCAAGCGATAATTGTGTATAAAAAAAGGGCTGGATGTAACCTCGCGATGAGATTCACTCCTGCCCTTTTACCCCAATGGTATTCATTAAACTAGTTCAATGATCGCCATTTTCGCTCCATCGCCTTTACGCTCGCCTAGCTTAAGCACGCGAGTATAACCACCTTGGCGGTCTTCGTAGCGTGGGCCGATTTCAGAGAATAGCTTCTGCAAAGCTGTTTGCTCTTCGCCTTCCGCCTTCACGTTGTAAAGGAATGCTTCAGCTTGACGACGGGCATGAAGATCGCCGCGTTTACCAAGAGTAATCATTTTCTCTACTACAGAGCGAAGTTCTTTCGCTTTAGCTTCTGTTGTCTCCAAACGTTCGTGAACAATCAGGTCAGTCGCCAGGTTGCGAAGCAACGCCATGCGCTGATCTGTTGTACGTCCTAGTTTTCTAGCCATTGATAATCCCTCCCTTAACTGAATCTCTTAGATGTTCTATATCGATTAATCTTCTTTTCTTAGACCTAATCCCAACTCGTCCAACTTGTGCTTCACTTCTTCAAGTGACTTGCGACCAAGGTTACGGACCTTCATCATATCTTCTTCAGATTTATTCGCAAGCTCCTGCACGGTGTTGATACCAGCACGCTTCAAGCAGTTATAGGAACGTACAGACAGGTCAAGTTCTTCAATCGTCATCTCAAGGACTTTCTCTTTTTGGTCCTCTTCTTTCTCAACCATGATTTCAGCTTTTTGAGCTTCATCAGTAAGGCTGACAAAGATATTGAGGTGTTCCATATAGATTTTAGCCCCTAAGGAGATTGCTTCTTCTGGGCGGATGCTGCCATCCGTCCACACGTCTAATGTCAACTTGTCAAAATTAGACGTTTGACCAATTCTTGTGTTCTCTACTTGATACGTTACACGGGATACCGGTGTAAAGATAGAATCAACCGGAATAACGCCGATTGGTAGATCCTCGTGGTTGTTTCCTTCTGCCGGACGATATCCTCGGCCGCGTTCCGCAGTGATGCGCGCACGGAAGCTGGCACTGCTGTCCAGTGTAGCGATATGGAGATCCGGGTTAAGAATTTCCACATCACTATCGTGCGTGATGTCAGCCGCTGTAACTTTTCCTTCACCCTGTACATCAATTTCCAAAGTCTTTTCTTCGTCGGAGTAAACCTTCAAAGCTAGTTTCTTCAGATTCAGAATGACAGTTGTAACATCTTCTACTACTCCATCAATAGTGGAGAATTCATGAAGAACACCATCAATCTGAACAGATGTGACTGCAGAGCCAGGAAGTGAGGATAATAGGATACGACGCAAGGAGTTCCCTAGAGTTGTACCATACCCACGCTCAAGCGGTTCGACGACGAACTTACCAAAAGTAGACTCATCGCTGATCTCGACCGTTTCAATCTTTGGCTTTTCAATTTCGATCATTTACACTAAACCCTCCTTCAAAACGTCGAAACCCCGGTTAGACAAACGGTCTAACCGAAATTCCTCAGGTAGGCAGTCCCGATAAAAAGACAACTGCATATTTTCTCTGTCTACTGCGGTGATGATAAAAGCTATCATAACCCATTATAGACAGGGTGACAAATTCTATTCAGAACTTATTATACGCGACGACGTTTTGGTGGGCGGCAACCATTGTGTGGTACTGGTGTTACGTCACGGATTGCCGTGATTTCAAGACCTGCTGCTTGTAGAGAACGGATTGCTGCTTCACGACCAGCACCAGGGCCTTTAACTGTAACTTCAAGAGTTTTCATACCGTTGTCCATAGCATCTTTCGCTGCAGCTTCAGAAGCCATTTGAGCAGCGAATGGAGTAGATTTACGGGAACCTTTGAAACCAAGAGCTCCAGCACTGCTCCAGCTGATTACGTTACCTTGGACATCAGTGACCGTTACGATTGTGTTGTTGAATGTAGAGCGGATGTGTGCCACACCGGACTCAATATTCTTTTTCACGCGGCGTTTACGACTACGAGTGTTTCCTTTACGTGCCATATAGTTTGCTTACCTCCTTTGTGTTGCTTATTATTTACGTTTGTTAGCCACTGTACGACGTGGGCCTTTACGTGTACGAGAGTTGTTTTTCGTTCTTTGTCCACGAAGTGGAAGACCGCGACGATGACGGATACCACGGTAAGAACCGATCTCAATCAAACGTTTGATGTTTAGAGAGTTCTCACGACGAAGGTCACCTTCAACGTTGTACTGTTCCACTGCTTGACGGATTTGCGCTAGTTCGTCCTCTGTAAGATCGCGAACACGTGTATCCTCAGATACGCCGGCTTCAGCCAGTACGTCTTTAGCAAGGGAATTACCGATTCCATATACATAAGTTAATGAAATTACCACGCGTTTGTCACGCGGAATATCTACTCCTGCGATACGTGCCATATGGTACGTGCACCTCCTTCAGTTTAGCCTTGTTTTTGTTTATGCTTAGGGTTTTCACAGATAACCATGACTTTACCTTTTCGTTTGATGACTTTGCATTTTTCGCAAATTGGTTTTACAGAAGGTCTTACCTTCATCATCCATACCTCCTTTTAGATCGGAGTTTTATTTATAACGGTACGTAATACGTCCTTTAGTTAAATCATAAGGGGAAAGTTCTACCGTTACCTTATCTCCTGGTAAGATTCGGATGAAGTGCATGCGAATTTTACCGGATACGTGAGCTAAAACGGAGTGACCGTTCTCGAGTTCAACCTTGAACTGTGCGTTCGGTAAGGTTTCAACGACGGTCCCTTCTACTTCAATTACATCGTCTTTCGCCATCGAGTTGATCTCCCTTCTTCAAATCAGTCACTGCTTCATTGACATATTTTGATACGGCAAATCGAAGCTTGCCATTTGTGACACGACCAGTTTCCAGAAGGCTGTCCTGGACTTCCGGAGAGATGAAATCCATAAGCTCAACATGTTGCAAATTCTTTCTCTTTGGTCGATCATACTTACGTTTCTCTCCGTCGGCAAGCAGCACAAAGCGGCCATCCAGCACATCGATCACAACCGCATACTGTCCTGCCTCTCGCCCCTGCACAATACGAACAATTTGACCTATTCGAGGACTCGACTCAGATTCGTTCAAAAACGATCACCTTCATTTAGGATTTTGTTAAAATCTCATAACCCTCATCCGTTATCGCGATGGTGTGCTCAAAGTGTGCGCACATCTTTCCATCTTGAGTAACTACCGTCCAACGGTCACCCAGTGTCTTCACATAGCGTGAACCTGCGTTAACCATCGGCTCAACTGCCAAAACCATTCCTGGTTTCAAACGCGGGCCTTTGTTCGGCGGACCATAATGAGGGATCTGCGGATCCTCATGAAGTTCCCTGCCGACGCCGTGCCCGACATATTCACGAACAATGGAGAACCCTTCCGGCTCTACACAGCTCTGAATGGCATGCGATATATTTGAAAGGCGTACACCTGGTTTTGCTTCATCAAGTCCCTTAAACAGTGATTGTTCTGTAACTCTCAGCAACTCCATTGTATCGTCATCGACGGTACCGACCGGATACGTCCAGGCCGAATCCCCGTGATAACCTTTATACTTCGCACCTATGTCGATGCTGATGATATCTCCGTTGTTCAGGACCCTGTCACCAGGAATACCATGAACAAGTTCTTCGTTAACAGATGCACATATACTGCCACGGAATCCATTATAACCTTTAAAAGAAGGGATTGCATCCATACTGCGTATGAACTTATCTGCAATCTTATCCAATTCGCCCGTCGTTATACCAGGTCGAATGTTTTCTTTCAGCTTTTGGTGCGTTAAGGCAACAATTCTGCCTGCTTCACGCATGATGTCTAACTCCCGTGGTGTTTTACATATAATCATTCAGCCAGGGCTCCCAGCTTCTGATCGATGTCCTGAAAAACTTCGTTGATATCTTTGTCACCTTCAAAGGATACGAGGTAGCCTTTATCCTGGTAGAAATCGATGAGTGGCTGAGTTTGTTCAACATTAACCTCTAAACGCTTCTTCACAGTTGCCGGCTGGTCGTCTTCACGCTGAATCAACTCGGAGCCGTCGTGATCACATTTCCCTTCCTCTTGTGGAGGATTGAAGATTACGTGATACGTAGCGCCGCAAGTCGGGCAGACGCGTCGTCCAGTCAGACGCTCGATGAGTTGGTCTTGTGGAACATCGATATGAAGCACATAATCCAATGATGCATCCATATCGTTCAGCAGATTTTCAAGAGCTTCTGCCTGTGCAATGGTTCTAGGGAAACCATCGAGCAGGAAGCCTTGATTGCAATCCGGCTTGCTCAGACGTTCGCGAACGATTCCGATGGTAACTTCATCCGGAACCAATTCGCCTTTGTCCATATATGATTTGGCTTCATTGCCAAGTGCTGTTCCTTCTTTGATAGCTAAACGGAACATATCTCCAGTTGAGATATGAGGGATGTCATATTTTTCGACTATCTTCTCAGCCTGAGTACCTTTACCTGCCCCAGGGAGACCCATCAGAATTAAATTCAACGTGTTCCCCTCGCTCTCATTTTCATTAGCGGTTGAAGCTAATTATTTAATAAATCCTGAGTAATGGCGTTTCACAAGCTGGCTCTCCAGTTGCTTCATCATTTCGAGGGCAACCCCGACTACGATGAGCAGGCTGGTGCCTCCAATTTGTACGCTCGCAGGCAGATTAGCCACAGAACCTAATATGATTGGAAGGATAGCAACAGCTGCTAGGAAGATGGAACCTACGAAAGTCAATCGGTACATCACACGTGTCAAGTACGTTTCCGTATTGGCACCAGGACGGATCCCCGGGATGTAGCCGCCTTGCTTCTTCAAATTATCCGCCATTTGTTCCGGGTTTACCTGAACAAATGTATAGAAATAAGTGAAAGCAATGATTAACGCAACATAGATAATCATTCCAGGCCAGTTTTGATAATCAAAGATATATTGAATGACGGAGGCTACTTCACTGTCTTCGAAGAATCCAGCGACCGTTCTCGGTGCGATGATAAAGGATATCGCAAAGATAACGGGAATAACTCCTGCCGCATTCACTTTTATCGGTAAGTGGGTGGAATGCCCGCCTACAGGTGAACGATTTACTAATCGTTTAGCATATTGGATCGGTATTTTACGCAGGGCCTGTTGGATGAAGATAACTCCGACAATGACCGCCACGATGACAAGCAAAATCAACGCGATAATAATCAGATTGATGAACAGCTCTTCTCCGGCACCGGAAATGTACTGATCATACAATTGATTGACACCCGTCGGGATTGCTGCAACGATTCCTGCGAAAATCAGGATGGATATCCCGTTTCCGACACCATGTGCAGTGATTTGCTCACCAAGCCACATAAGGAATGCCGTTCCGCCAGTCAGAACAACGGCAATGACTAAGAATTTCCCTACTCCCGGGTTTGTGATCAATTGACCACCTGCGAGAGCATTGAAACCGATAGACATACCAATAGCCTGAATAAAGGCAAGAACGATGGTTCCATAGCGGGTAAACTGAGCTAACTTTCGACGGCCAACTTCACCTTGTTTCTTCCATTCCGCAAATTTCGGAACAACGTCCATCTGCAATAACTGCATGATGATGGAGGCAGTAATGTAGGGCATGATCCCCATAGCAAAGATGGAGAAGTTCTGCAATGCCCCGCCTCCGAATGTGTTCAGAAATCCGAACGCATTCTGATCATCCATGAAGTTGATGGCGTCTCTGTTGGTAAAAGGGACCGGGATGAATGTTCCAAGGCGAAATACTACAAGCATCAACAAAGTGAAGATGATCTTGCGTCGAATATCACCTACGCGCATAAAATTGGAGATTGTCCGGAACATTAAATCACCTCAGTTTGACCGCCCGCAGCTTCAATAGCTTCTTTAGCAGAAGCAGAGAATTTGTGAGCTTTCACTGTAAGTTTCTTCTCGATGCTTCCTTTAGCTAGTACTTTAATGCCGGCTTTTTGGTTGCTTACCACGCCAGTTTCAAGCAATAGTTCTGGAGTAACCTCTGTGCCTTCTTCAAAACGATTCAATGCATCAAGGTTGATGATCGCGAATTCCTTACGGTGAACGTTAGTGAAACCACGCTTAGGCAGACGTTGGAACAATGGCATTTGACCACCTTCGAAGCCTGGGCGTGTTTTGCTACCAGAACGTTGACCTTGACCTTTATGTCCACGTCCAGAAGTTTTACCGTTACCGGAAGCCATTCCGCGTCCTACACGGTTGCGTTCTTTACGAGTACCTTGAGCAGGTTTAAGTTCATGCAGTTTCATTCGTTGCACCTCCTTATTACTTTTGTTTGATTATACTTCTTTAACTGTAACTAGGTGAGACACCTTTTTAGCCATACCTCGGATCGCTGGGTTATCTTCAAGTACGACAGTTTGACGGATCTTATTCAGACCTAGCGCCTTGACAGTAGAGCGCTGATCCTGCGGTCTACCAATAACACTGCGCGTGAGGGTAATTTCTAACTGTTTAGCCATTTTATTTCCCTCCTTATCCTACAGTTCTTCTACAGACTTACCACGAAGTCTAGCGACGTCTTCCGCACGCTTAAGCTCGCTAAGTCCAGTGATTGTAGCACGCACCATGTTGATTGGTGTGTTAGAACCAAGTGACTTAGAAAGGATGTCTTGAACACCTGCAAGCTCAAGTACCGCACGTACTGGTCCACCTGCGATAACTCCTGTACCTTCTGCAGCTGGTTTCATAAGAATGCTTCCAGCGCCGAAGCGTCCAGTGATTTCGTGTGGGATTGTCGTGTCCTTAACTGGAACTGTAATTAGATTTTTCTTCGCGTCATCGATGGCCTTCTTGATAGCTTCTGGTACCTCTTGGGCTTTACCTGTACCAAAACCTACATGACCATTTTTATCTCCGACTACTACTAGTGCAGCAAAACGGAAGCGACGTCCACCTTTTACTACTTTAGCTACGCGGTTGATCGTAACTACGCGTTCTTCAAGATCAAGTTTGTTAGGGTCGATGTTTGTAATCATTTATGTCCCTCCTTTGGCTATTAAAATTCTAGGCCTGCTTTGCGAGCGGCTTCAGCTAGAGCTTTCACACGTCCATGATACAAGTAACCGCCACGGTCGAATACAACAACTTTAAAACCGTTGTCGATCGCACGTTTCGCTACCATTTCACCGACTTTTTGTGCAGCTTCTACGTTGCTTGTGTTATCAAGATCGAAACCTTTGTCTACAGTAGATGCGCTAGCAACTGTAACCTGTGCTTCATCGTTGATAAGCTGAGCGTAAATGTGGTTGTTAGAGCGGTACACGTTCAAACGAGGACGTTCTGCTGTACCGAAAACATTCTTACGTACGCGAGCATGACGCTTCTTACGTACGACATTCTTGTCTGCCTTCGTGATCATCTGGGTCACTCCTTTCTATACGTTACATTAAGACTTACTTAGCTGTCTTACCTTCTTTTCTGCGTACATGTTCGCCTTCGTAGCGAATTCCTTTACCTTTGTAAGGCTCTGGAGGACGGATTGCACGAATCTTCGCTGCAACAGCGCCGACTAGTTCTTTATCGATACCTTTAACGATTACTTTCGTGTTCGTCGGTACTTCGATTTCGATGCCTTCACGGTTTTCCACTTCAACCGGGTGAGAGTAACCAGCGTTGATGACTACTGTCTGACCCTGTTTCTGTGCACGGTAACCTACACCGATGATTTCAAGGCTCTTTTCGTAACCTTTAGATACACCTTCAACCATGTTTCCGATCAGGCTGCGTGTAGTTCCGTGAAGTGCACGGTGATCTTTATGATCGCTTGGACGAGATACGCTTAGTACGTTGTCCTCGATCTTAACTGTGATGTCCTGGTGGAATGTACGAGTCAATTCCCCTTTAGGACCTTTCACTGTGATTGTATTGTTATCCTGAGTGATTTCTACACCTTCAGGAATTTCAAGTGTTTTTAAACCTACGCGAGACATATTGTTGCACCTCCTGTCTGATCTGTTTTTTTACCAGACGTAAGCTAGAACTTCGCCACCGATGGCTTGTTCACGAGCTTCTTTGTCTGTCAATACACCTTTAGAAGTAGATACGACGGCTACACCAAGACCGTTAAGAACTTTTGGAAGTTCTTCAGCATTAGCGTAAACGCGAAGACCTGGTTTACTGATACGCTTCACACCAGTAATTACGCGCTCGTTGTTTTGACCGTACTTAAGGAAGATGCGAAGGACGCCTTGCTTGTTGTCTTCAACAAATTCGTAGTCACGTACAAAACCTTCACGCTTAAGGATATCAGCGATTTCTTTTTTCACGTTGGAAGCTGGAAGCTCAAGCTTCTCGTGACGCACCATGTTAGCGTTACGAATACGTGTCAGCATATCTGCAATTGGATCTGTCATTGTCATAACTCATTTACCTCCTTCCCTGTTAGGGGTTTACCAGCTGGCTTTTTTGACACCAGGGATTTGTCCTTTATATGCAAGTTCACGGAAACAAATACGGCAAAGCTTAAACTTACGAAGTACGGAGTGTGGACGTCCGCAACGTTCACAGCGAGTGTATTCTTGTACTTGGTACTTCGATTTACGCTGTTGCTTCGCGACCATTGATTTTTTAGCCACTATTTTCCCTCCTTAATGTTAGCTCATTATTTTTGGAACGGCATTCCGAATTGAGCTAATAGTTCGCGCGCTTCTTCATCAGAATCAGCAGTTGTAACGATAACGATGTCCATGCCGCGCACTTTACTTACTTTATCGTAGTCGATTTCTGGGAAAATCAATTGCTCTTTAACACCTAGTGTGTAGTTTCCACGACCGTCGAAAGCTTTCTTAGAAATACCACGGAAGTCACGCACACGCGGTAGAGATACTGCGACTAGCTTGTGGAAGAATTCGTACATGCGCTCACCGCGAAGTGTAACCTTCGCACCGATCGGCATACCTTCACGCAGACGGAATCCTGCAATTGATTTCTTAGCTTTAGTGATAACTGGCTTCTGACCAGTGATTAGAGTCAACTCTTCTACTGCTGTATCCAGTGCTTTTGCGTTCTGAACCGCATCACCAACACCCATGTTGATAACGATCTTCTCGATCTTAGGTGTTTGCATAATAGATTCATATTCAAATTTGTTCATCAACGATGGAACAATTTCTTCTTTATATTGTTTCTTTAGTTCGTTCATCGTGTGGCCCTCCTTTCCTCTATGGGTTATTTATCTAGCGCTTCACCAGATTTTTTCGCGATACGAACTTTTTTGCCGTCCTCGACTTTGTATCCAACACGTGTTGGCTCGCCAGTCTTTGGATCGATTGGCATAACGTTTGATACGTGGATCGGTGCTTCTTGTGTCAAGATACCCCCCTGTGGGTTATCTTGAGAAGGTTTAGCGTGTTTCTTAACTTCGTTCACACCTTCAACAAGGACACGATCTTTCTTTGGATAAGCTTCAAGGATTGTACCTTGCTTGCCTTTATCCTTACCAGTAATAACCATTACTTTGTCACCTTTTTTTACGTGCATGCTTCGCGCACCTCCTTAACAAGGCATTTCATTCAGGTTTTACAATACTTCTGGAGCTAGAGATACAATCTTCATGAATTTAGCATCACGAAGTTCACGAGCTACCGGTCCGAAGATACGAGTACCGCGTGGGCCTTTATCATCACGCACGATTACTGCTGCGTTTTCATCAAAACGGATGTAAGAACCATCTTTACGGCGAACTCCACTCTTAGTACGGACGATGACGGCTTTAACTACCTCACCTTTTTTAACAACGCCCCCTGGTGTTGCTTGTTTCACAGTAGCAGTGATGATATCACCGATGTTGGCTGTTTTACGACCTGATCCACCCAAAACTTTGATGGTTTGGATTTCACGAGCGCCGGAGTTATCTGCAACTTTAAGACGAGATTCCTGTTGAATCATACCATGTAACCTCCCTTCGGATTAAATCCGAGCGAACTTTTATTAGATAATGACAGACTCTTCAACAACGTCTAGCAAACGGAAACGCTTGGATGCGGATAGTGGACGAGTTTCCATAATACGCACGATATCGCCGTTTTTAGCTTGGTTGTTTTCGTCATGTGCTTTAAGCTTTTTAGAGTACTTTACGCGCTTGCCGTAAAGCTTGTGGAACTTATAAGTTTCTACTAAAACTGTGATCGTTTTGTCCATTTTGTCAGATACGACACGGCCAGTATAAACTTTACGATTATTACGTTCAGTCATGTGAGGGTGACCTCCTCTCATCTATTAGTTATTTACGCCTAGCTCACGTTCACGAGCAACAGTCTTCATACGAGCGATAGACTTACGAACCTCACGGATACGTGCAGTGTTCTCAAGTTGACCTGTTGCCAATTGGAAGCGTAGGTTGAAAAGTTCTTCTTTAAGAGACTTAACTTTTTGTTCAATTTCGGCAGTGGTTAATTCACGGATCTCATTAGCCTTCATTGATTTCACCACCAATTTCTTCACGTTTTACGAACTTCGTACGGATCGGCAGCTTGTGTGAAGCAAGACGCAACGCTTCGCGTGCAACTTCTTCTGATACACCTGCGATCTCGAACATAATTTTCCCTGGTTTCACTACAGCTACGAAACCTTCTGGAGCACCTTTACCGGAACCCATACGTACTTCTAGGGGTTTAGCAGTATAAGGCTTATCTGGGAAGATTTTAATCCATACTTTACCGCCACGCTTCATGTAACGAGTCATCGCGATACGCGCTGCCTCGATTTGGCGGGCTGTGATCCAAGCACGATCAATTGCTTGCAAACCATATTCACCGAAAGCTACTTCAGTACCGCCTTTTGCACGGCCTTTTAAGCTTGTACGGTGTTGACGACGATATTTAACACGTTTAGGCATTAACATAATGCTTTTCCCCCTTCCTTACTTGTTTGATTTAGTTGGAAGGACTTCGCCACGATAAATCCACACTTTGACACCAAGCTTACCGTAAGTTGTGTCTGCTTCTGCAGTTCCGTAATCGATATCTGCACGAAGTGTGTGTAGTGGTACTGTTCCTTCACTGTAATATTCAGCACGAGCGATGTCTGCTCCGCCTAGACGGCCAGATACTTGAGTACGAATACCTTTCGCTCCTGCACGCATAGCGCGTTGGATTGTTTGTTTCTGAGCACGACGGAAAGATACGCGGTTTTCCAATTGACGTGCGATATTGTCAGCTACAAGAGTAGCGTCAAGATCAGGCTTTTTCACTTCAACGATGTTGATGTGAACACGTTTGCCGCTCAGTTGATTTAGTGCTTTACGAAGTGCTTCAACTTCGGAACCACCTTTACCGATAACCATTCCTGGTTTAGCTGTGTGTACAGTAATGTTCACACGGTTAGCTGCGCGTTCGATTTCGACTTTGGAAAGGGCAGCATCTTTAAGACGGTTTTCAACATATTCACGAATCTTAATGTCTTCATGTAACAAGTCTGCATAGTCTTTGCCAGCGTACCACTTGGATTCCCAGTCGCGGATTACGCCGATACGAAGACCAATCGGATTAATTTTTTGACCCACTGATTATCCCTCCTTTTTTTCTGATACGACCACTGTGATGTGGCTTGTGCGTTTGTTGATTTGGCTTGCGCGGCCCATTGCGCGAGGGCGGAAACGTTTAAGAGTTACGCCTTCGTTTACAAACGCTTCGGAAACGTACAAGTTTTCCGTGTCCATTTCATAGTTGTGTTCTGCGTTGGCGATCGCGGAGTTAAGAAGTTTCTCAACTACCGGAGAAGCGCCGCGGTTGTTCAAACGAAGTGTAGCCAGAGCTTCACCTACATTTTTTCCTCGAATTAAATCAATTACCAAACGAGCTTTACGAGGAGCGATTCGAACGGTTTTAGCAACTGCTTTAGCTTGCATTAGAGTGCCTCCTCTCTATATTAACGTTTTGTTTTCTTATCGTCGCCAGAGTGTCCTTTGAACGTACGGGTTGGCGCGAATTCACCAAGTTTATGACCTACCATGTCTTCAGTCACATAAACTGGCACGTGTTTACGACCGTCATAAACGGCAATTGTGTGTCCCACAAAGTTAGGGAAGATAGTAGAACGGCGAGACCATGTCTTCACGACCTGTGTTTTGCTATCTTCGTTCAACTTTTCGACTTTCTTCATCAAGTGATCATCTACAAAAGGTCCTTTTTTCAAGCTGCGGCCCATGAAATAACCTCCCTTCGCGATTGGAAGACGGGTTTAATTGCCCGCCCGACAATCCCGTTATTTTTTACCGCGTCTACGTACGATATATTTATCAGACGGCTTGTTGCGTTTTCTCGTTTTGTATCCAAGAGTTGGTTTACCCCATGGAGATACAGGAGATGGACGACCGATTGGCGCACGTCCTTCACCACCACCGTGTGGGTGATCGTTAGGGTTCATTACAGAACCACGAACTGTAGGGCGTTTACCTTTCCAACGAGAACGTCCTGCTTTACCTACGCTGATAAGTTCGTGCTCAAGGTTACCAACTTGACCGATTGTTGCACGGCAAGTGCTTAGTACCAAGCGAACTTCACCGGAAGTAAGACGTACTAGTGTGTACTTCTCTTCACGACCAAGGATTTGTGCTGAAGCGCCTGCAGAACGTACAAGCTGTCCTCCGCGTCCTGGCTTCAATTCTACGTTGTGTACGACAGTACCAACTGGAATGTCTTTCAGTTGAAGTGCGTTACCTGGTTTGATATCCGCGCCTTCACCAGAAATGATTTCCGTTCCTACCTTGATTCCTTTTGGAGCAAGGATGTAACGTTTTTCACCATCAACATAGTTGATTAGTGCAATGTTAGCGGAGCGGTTTGGATCGTACTCGATTGTAGCAACGCGTCCAGGTATTCCATCTTTATCACGTTTGAAGTCGATGATACGATATTGACGCTTGTGGCCACCGCCCTGATGACGAACTGTCAGCTTACCTTGGTTGTTACGTCCACCTTTTTTGTGAAGTGGAGCGACAAGGGAGCGTTCAGGTTTATCAGTTGTAATTTCAGCGAAATCAGATACTGACATGTGTCGACGACCGTTTGTAATTGGTCGGAACTTTTTAATCGCCATCTTTTTTCCCTCCTTCTTTAGTCAAATGTTTTATTTAAACTTCGAAGAATTCTAGTTCTTCGCTGTCCTGAGTCAAAGTAATGATTGCTTTCTTACGGTCAGAACGATAGCCGCCGTAACGACCCATACGCTTGAATTTACCTTTAAGGTTCATTGTGTTGACAGAAGCAACACTTACACCAAAGATTTCTTCGACTGCATCTTTGATCTCAGTCTTGTTAGCTTTTGTGCTAACTTCAAACGTATATTTCTTTTCTCCCATAAGATCAGCAGAATGTTCAGTAATGACAGGGCGCTTAATAATATCGCGTGGTTCTTTCATTATGAGAGCACCTCCCCTGCTTTTTCAGCTGCTTCCTTCGTTAGGATCAGCTTGTCATGCGTTAGCAAGTCTAACACACTTACTTCTTCTACAGGAAGACTTTTCACTGTAGGGATGTTGTTAGCTGATAGAGTAACATTTTCATCTTTGCCAGCCGTTACGATCAATGCTTTTTCATTGACGTCCAACGCTTTAAGCATGTTTACTACCTCTTTAGTCTTCGGAGCTTCTAGAGAAAGGCTTTCAAGAACGATGATGTTCTCTTCCTTCACTTTAGAAGAGTAAGCAGACTGAAGAGCTAGACGACGTACTTTTCTAGGCATTGTGTAGCTGTAGCTGCGTGGTGTAGGACCGAATACAGTTCCACCGCCAACCCATTGTGGTGAACGGATAGACCCTTGACGTGCACGGCCTGTACCTTTTTGACGCCATGGTTTACGGCCACCGCCGGATACCTCAGAACGTCCTTTTACTTTGTGTGTGCCTTGGCGAAGGTTCGCGCGCTGCATCAACACAGTTTCGTGTAATACGTGAGTATTAGGTTCAATACCAAAAACGGCATCGTTCAGTTCGATTTCTCCAACGTTGGATCCGCCTTGGTTTAATAGTGCTACTTTAGGCATGACATATCCTCCCTTCGTTTATTATTTGCTAGCCTTAATTGCACTTGTAATCTTAACGTAAGATTTTCTTGCGCCTGGAACATTACCTTTGATAAGTAGTAGATTACGCTCAGCGTCCACTTTTACTACTTCAAGGTTTTGTAGAGTTACTTGTTCGCCACCCATTTGTCCAGCAAGGTTTTTACCTTTGAATACTTTAGATGGGTCTGCACCTTGTCCCATAGAACCGGAACGACGGTGGTAGCGGGAACCGTGACTCATTGGTCCGCGGGATTGGTTGTGGCGCTTGATTGCACCTTGGAAACCTTTACCCTTGGAAGTTCCTGTAACGTCAATTACGTCACCAGCTTCAAAAATATCTACTTTAACCTCTTGACCTAGTTCGAAGTCGTCAAGGTTAGAATTACGGAATTCACGAATGTAGCGCTTAGGTGTTGTGCTTGCTTTATCAGCGTGCCCTTGAGCAGCTTTCTTCAAGCGGTTAGACTTTTCGTCAGCAAAACCTAGTTGAATCGCTTCGTAACCGTCGTTTTCAGTTGTTTTCTTTTGAAGAACAACGTTCGGCTCAGCCTGAACAACTGTTACTGGGATCAATTCGCCATCTTCGGAGAAGATTTGAGTCATACCGACTTTACGTCCTAAGATTCCTTTCGTCATCCGTTACACCTCCTATTATTTATCAGATTAATTTATAGTTTGATTTCGATATCCACACCAGATGGTAGATCCAAACGCATCAATGAATCAACTGTCTGTGGTGTCGGATTAACAATGTCGATAAGACGTTTGTGTGTGCGCATTTCGAACTGCTCACGAGAGTCTTTATACTTGTGCGTCGCACGAAGTACTGTGTAGATAGAACGCTCTGTAGGAAGCGGAATCGGACCTGATACGTTAGCACCGGAACGCTTCGCTGTGTCTACGATCTTTTCTGCGGACTGATCCAACACTCTGTGATCATACGCTTTTAAACGAATACGAATTTTCTCTTTTGCCATTATGTTCCCTCCTTCTTCGCCCATTTTTAAAATAGACATTCTCCGCGAAAAAAACTTGACTACCCGCCATGGCAAAGGGGCCGGGTGTGTCAACAACCTTTCGCTTCATCGCCTTTTATGACCAACATTATTCATTATATAGAAGAAATGCGGTCATTGCAAGGATAAATCAACATTTAATTTATCCGCAAGCACTTTTCACATTATACTAGCGAACCGCGTCAAATTCAACCCCGACAGCACATGCGCACGAATAGAAAAAGCGAGCAAAGGCCAAGGCCTATGCTCGCTTGTATTCATAGCTTCTAATTACTTAGTAATTGTAGAAACTACGCCTGAACCTACTGTACGTCCACCTTCACGGATAGAGAAACGAGTACCGTCTTCGATCGCGATTGGGGAGATAAGTTCAACTGTCATTTCAACGTTGTCCCCAGGCATAACCATTTCTACGCCTTCAGGAAGTTGAATAACACCAGTTACGTCCGTAGTACGGAAGTAGAACTGTGGGCGGTAGTTAGAGAAGAATGGAGTGTGACGTCCACCTTCGTCTTTAGCTAGTACATAAACTTCAGCTTTGAAGTTTGTGTGTGGAGTGATAGAACCAGGCTTAGCTAGTACTTGTCCACGGTTGATATCTTCACGGCTTACACCACGAAGAAGTGCACCGATGTTGTCTCCAGCTTCTGCATAGTCAAGAAGCTTACGGAACATTTCAACACCAGTTACAGTAGTTTTGCTGGACTCTTCAGCCATACCGATGATTTCGATTTCGTCACCGACTTTAACTTGTCCACGCTCAACACGACCTGTAGCAACTGTACCACGACCAGTGATAGAGAATACGTCCTCAACTGGCATCATGAATGGCTTGTCAGTGTCACGGTCTGGAGTTGGGATGTTTTCGTCAACAGCATCCATTAGATCGAAGATCGCTTGCTCATACTTCTCATCGCCTTCTAGGGCTTTAAGAGCAGAACCGCTGATTACTGGTACGTCATCGCCAGGGAAGTCGTACTCAGAAAGAAGATCACGAACTTCCATTTCAACTAGTTCAAGAAGCTCTTCGTCGTCTACCATGTCAACTTTGTTCAAGAATACAACGATAGCTGGAACACCTACGTTTTTAGAAAGTAGGATGTGCTCACGAGTTTGTGGCATTGGACCGTCAGCTGCAGATACAACTAGGATCGCGCCGTCCATTTGAGCAGCACCAGTGATCATGTTCTTAACGTAGTCAGCGTGACCTGGGCAGTCAACGTGTGCGTAGTGACGAGTTTCTGTTTCGTACTCAACGTGTGCAGTGGAGATTGTGATTCCACGCTCGCGCTCTTCTGGAGCACCGTCGATCATGTCGTATGCCATAGCTTCACCAGAACCAGATTTCTTGTGAAGTACAGTAGTGATCGCTGCCGTTAGAGTAGTTTTACCGTGGTCAACGTGTCCGATAGTACCAATGTTAACGTGGGACTTGGACCGGTCGAATTTTTCTTTAGCCATTGTATATTTCCTCCTTTAAAATAAGTGAAAGTTCATTTGATTTATGATGAAGCAAAGGAGTGAAAGCCACTCCTGTGCTTACAATACAAGTTATACTTTAACTCGTTTAAAAAATCAATTATTGACCAGCATTTTTCTTGATGATTTCCTCAGAGATGCTCTTAGGAACTTCTTCGTAGTGGTCGAAGTGCATAGTGTACGTACCGCGACCTTGTGTGTTGGAACGCAATGCTGTAGCGTAACCGAACATTTCAGATAGTGGAACATACGCTTTAACCACTTGTGCATTACCACGAGTTTCCATACCATCAACACGTCCACGACGGGATGTTACGTCACCCATGATATCGCCCATGTATTCCTCAGGAATAACAACTTCTACTTTCATCATCGGTTCAAGTAGAACAGGCTTACACTTGTTTTTAGCTTCTTTAAGTGCCATGGAAGCGGCAACTTTAAAGGCCATTTCGTTGGAGTCGACATCGTGATAAGAACCATCATAAAGAGTCGCTTTGATGTCTACCATAGGGTAACCAGCCAATACACCATTTTCCATAGACTCTTTAATACCTTGTTCTACAGATGGAATGTATTCACGTGGTACAACACCACCAACGATCTTGTTGACGAATTCAAATCCAGCGCCTTCTTCGTTAGGCTCGAATTCAACCCATACGTGACCGAATTGTCCACGACCACCGGATTGACGTACGAACTTACCTTCAACTTGCGCACTTCCGCGGAATGTTTCGCGGTAAGCAACTTGTGGAGCACCAATGTTCGCTTCAACTTTGAACTCACGCTTCAGACGGTCAACTATGATATCAAGGTGAAGCTCACCCATACCAGCGATGATTGTTTGTCCTGTTTCCACGTTAGTCTCTGTTTGGAACGTTGGATCTTCTTCAGCAAGTTTACCAAGGGCAATGGACATTTTATCTTGGTCTGCTTTGGATTTAGGTTCGATAGCTACAGAGATTACAGGCTCAGGGAATTCCATTGATTCAAGAATAACTAGGTTCTTCTCGTCACAAAGAGTGTCACCTGTACCAGTATCTTTAAGTCCTACCGCACCAGCGATATCTCCTGCATATACAGTAGAGATCTCTTCACGAGAGTTGGCGTGCATCTGTAGGATACGACCTACACGCTCACGCTTACCTTTCGTAGAGTTCTGAACGTATGATCCAGAGTTAAGTGTACCAGAGTACACGCGGAAGAATGTAAGTTTACCAACGTAAGGGTCTGTTGCGACTTTGAAAGCCAATGCAGAGAATGGCTCTTTGTCGTCAGCCTTACGGACAACTTCTTCTTCTGTTTGTGGAACGTGTCCTTCAATTGGAGGAACATCCAGTGGAGATGGAAGGTAGTCGATGACACCGTCGATCAACAGCTGAACACCTTTGTTCTTGAAGGCAGAACCACAGAACACAGGGTAGAATTCAACACTTAGAGTCGCTTTACGAATTGCTTCTTTCAGCTGATCGTTCGTGATTTCTTCTCCCTCAAGGTATTGCATCATCAAGTCTTCATCAAGTTCTGCAACAGCTTCTACAAGCTTGCCGCGGTACTCTTCGGCTTGATCTTTGTACTCATCAGGAATTTCACGCGCTTCTGCACGAGTTCCCAAATCGTCCATGTAGAAATATGCTTCCATGGTTGTAAGGTCAATGATTCCTTCGAAGTCATCTTCCGCACCAATAGGAAGTTGAACAGCAGCTGCATTAGCTCCCAGACGGTCTTTCAACGTGCCAAGGGAGTAGATGAAGTCAGCGCCGATTTTATCCATCTTGTTGATGAATACGATACGTGGAACACCGTAAGTTGTAGCCTGACGCCAAACAGTTTCTGTTTGAGGCTCAACACCAGACTGTGCATCAAGAACGGCTACGGAGCCATCTAGTACACGAAGAGAACGTTCAACTTCAACAGTGAAGTCTACGTGTCCAGGAGTGTCAATGATGTTGATACGGTGGCCTTTCCACTGAGCAGTTGTCGCAGCGGAAGTAATTGTAATTCCGCGCTCCTGTTCCTGCTCCATCCAGTCCATTTGGGAAGCTCCTTCGTGAGTTTCACCAATTTTGTGGATACGTCCTGTGTAGAAAAGAATACGCTCTGTCGCCGTTGTTTTACCAGCGTCGATGTGAGCCATGATCCCGATATTACGAGTCTTTTCCAAGGAGAACTCTCTAGCCATGCATCTTTCTCCTTCCTGTTTGAACAGTTATTTTTGTGGTTATTACCAACGGTAGTGAGCGAAAGCTTTGTTCGCTTCTGCCATTTTGTGCATCTCTTCACGACGCTTCACAGAAGCACCAGTGTTGTTTGCTGCATCTAGAATTTCGTTAGCTAGACGCTCTTCCATTGTTTTCTCTCCGCGAAGACGCGCATAGTTAACAATGAAGCGCAAACCTAGAGCCTGACGACGTTCTGGACGAACTTCAACAGGAACCTGATAGTTGGATCCACCTACACGACGAGCGCGTACCTCCAATACAGGCATGACGTTCTTCATAGCTTGATCAAATGTTTCCATAGCATCGTTACCGCTACGTTCTTGAACAAGTTCGAACGCTTTATAAAGGATTTTTTGAGCTTTTCCGCGCTGCCCATCGACCATGATTTGGTTGATCAAGCGAGTAACAAGCTTAGAGTTGTACATCGGATCAGGCAACACATCACGCTTAGCTACAGGACCTTTACGTGGCATACGTTCCCCTCCCTTCCTCAAATGGTTTATTTAAGCGATATTTACATATCGATTATTTTTTAGCTTTAGGTTTCTTCGTACCGTATTTAGAACGGCCTTGCATACGCCCATCAACGCTTGCAGTGTCAAGAGCACCACGTACGATGTGGTAACGCACACCTGGTAAGTCTTTAACTTTACCGCCACGGATAAGAACAACACTGTGCTCTTGAAGGTTGTGGCCGATACCAGGGATGTACGCGTTAACCTCTAGTTGGTTAGTTAGACGAACACGCGCATACTTACGTAGGGCGGAGTTCGGCTTCTTAGGTGTCATAGTACCAACACGTGTACAAACACCACGTTTTTGTGGAGAAGAAAGATCTGTCATACGCTTTTTATAGCTGTTGTAGCCTTTGTTCAAAGCAGGTGAACCAGACTTCTTCGTTTTGCTCACGCGTCCTTTACGCACCAATTGGTTAATTGTTGGCATGATTGTATCCTCCCTTCATTCTTAATACCACACATCCAGGTGGTTCATAAAAAGGCAAAAAACAAAGTTTTCGCGCCAAAACGCCAAAACTTTATTGCTTTATCGCCACTGTAGCCGCGCCAACATCAATACCGCACGCATCCCCTAGCTCCTTCATAGACGGAACCGTCGTATGGGGAATGTTCAGTTGGTTGGCCAGTTTAGCTACTTTTAAGGTCATCGACTGATCTGCATCTTCAGCCGTTATGACTTCATCCACTTCACCATTTTTCATGGCTTTCAGTGTCTGTTTGGTTCCAATGATTATATCGGATTTAGCCTGTGCTACTTTATCATAAGACATCTGCATATCCTCCAAAGTAACAAGGATAAATGGAAGCACCTTGATTATATTATCACTCACCCAAATGCATGTCAACTGCATCTGGGTGAGTTTTTGGTGCTTCTTTAAAATTTACCCTTTGTTAACCTGTATATCTCTATTAAGAGTGTGTTACTTCTTCTGTTGGTTCGGAAGCACCCTGCTTCTGAGCCTCGGATTGAGCTTGAATCTTACGGTATCTAGTCATACCCGTACCTGCCGGGACAAGTTTACCGATGATTACGTTCTCCTTCAGTCCAAGAAGCTCAT
Organism: Halobacillus sp. BAB-2008; assembly: GCF_000328325.1. Taxonomy (NCBI): domain Bacteria; kingdom Bacillati; phylum Bacillota; class Bacilli; order Caryophanales; family Bacillaceae; genus Halobacillus; species Halobacillus sp. BAB-2008. The sequence continues at coordinate 40,415 of NZ_ANPF01000034.1, forward strand.
CACGCTTACCTTTGATTGCTGCATCAGTCAAGACACGAGTTGTCTCCTGGAAGGATGCGGCAGACAAGAAGCTGTCTGTTTCAAGGGATGCTTTTGTAATACCAAGGATGACCGGACGACCAACAGCCGGCTGTCCGCCTTCGAGAAGCACTTTTTGGTTGGCTTCTTTGAACTGGTGTATCTCAAGAAGGGATCCTGGCAATACATCTGTATCTCCAGAATCAAGAACACGCACTTTACGAAGCATCTGGCGTACCATTACTTCCACGTGCTTATCAGAAATTTCTACCCCTTGCATACGGTAAACTTTCTGTACTTCCTTAAGAAGGTATTCCTGTACACCGTCAAGCCCTTTGACTGTAAGAAGCTCTTTCGGATCGATGGAACCTTCTGTAAGTGCCTCCCCGGACTTCACTTCATCACCGACAGCAACTCTCATACGAGCGCCGTATGGTGCTGTGTAAGACCGTGATTCAACAGAACCTTGGATGACGATTTCCTGCTTCTCTTTCACTTCATTCACTTCGTGGACGGTTCCGTCGATTTCCGTGATGACAGCTTGACCTTTAGGGTTACGCGCTTCAACGATCTCCTGGATACGTGGAAGACCCTGCGTAATATCATCTCCGGCTACCCCACCTGTGTGGAAGGTACGCATTGTAAGCTGAGTACCTGGTTCACCAATGGACTGCGCTGCGATGATTCCAACTGCTTCACCCACTTCGACTTCATCCCCTGTTGCCAGGTTACGTCCGTAACACTTCTTACACACTCCGTGTTTCGTGTTACACGTGAACGCTGTACGGATAACCACTCTTTCAACGCCTGCTTCGACAATTTGACGAGCAGCATCTTCAGAGATTACTTCATTACGACCCACAAGGACAGCGCCTGTTTCCGGATGCTTCACTTTCTGGAAGGAAGTACGTCCGATCAAACGGTCGATGAGGGGTTCAATAATTTCTGTACCCTCTTTAAGAGCTGTAACAGGAAGACCTCTGTCTGTACCACAGTCATCTTCACGTACGATGACGTCCTGCGCTACATCAACAAGACGACGAGTCAGGTAACCTGAATCGGCAGTCTTAAGGGCTGTATCGGCAAGACCTTTACGTGCACCGTGAGTAGAGATGAAGTATTCAAGTACAGTCAGACCTTCGCGGAAGCTGGACTTGATTGGAAGTTCAATGATACGACCAGCCGGGTTGGCCATAAGACCACGCATACCCGCAAGCTGCGTAAAGTTAGATGCGTTACCACGTGCTCCGGAATCACTCATCATGAAGATCGGGTTACGCGGATCCAGTGACTGCATCAAGCGGCCCTGAATATCATCTTTCGCTGCTGACCATATGTCGATGACACGATCATAGCGTTCCTCTTCCGTAATTAGACCACGACGGAACTGTTTCAAGACTTTGTCGACTTTCTCCTGAGCTTCATCAAGAATTTCTTGTTTCTCAGGAAGTACGACGACGTCGGATACACCGACAGTGATACCCGCTTTCGTAGAATAAGCGAAACCGAGATCCTTCATTCTATCAAGCATCTTGGACGTTTCACTGATGGAGAAGCGTTTGAATACTTCTGCGATGATATCTCCAAGGATGCCTTTCTTGAACGGCGCTACTTCTTCACGCTTAGCAATCTCTTCACGGATATTCGTTCCTTTATCCACGAAGTAGTGATCTGGTGTCTTGATTTCCAAGTTCTCTTTCGTAGGCTCGTTCATGTATGGGAACGAAGCCGGAAGCATTTCGTTGAAAATCAATTTACCAACGGAAGTAAGAAGAAGCTGACCGTTTTGTTTTTCTGTAAATGTTTCATTGTTCAAGGAGCTCGCTTGAACGGCTACACGTGTGTGCAGATGAGCATATCCATTCTGGTAAGCCATCAACGCTTCGTTCAAGTCTTTCACTACCATACCTTCTCCAATTGCGCCTTCACGCTCAAGAGATAGATAGTAGTTACCAAGTACCATATCCTGTGAAGGAGTTACAACCGGTTTTCCATCCTTAGGGTTAAGGATGTTCTGTGCAGCAAGCATCAAGATACGTGCTTCCGCCTGTGCTTCAGAAGACAATGGTACGTGAACCGCCATTTGGTCACCATCGAAGTCGGCATTATATGCTGTACATACGAGCGGGTGAAGACGGATTGCGCGTCCTTCTACAAGCGTTGGTTCAAAGGCCTGGATTCCGAGGCGGTGCAACGTTGGTGCACGGTTAAGCAGAACCGGGTGCTCTTTGATGACGTCTTCGAGGACGTCCCATACTTCATGGTGAACGCGTTCGATCTTACGTTTCGCAGATTTGATGTTATGTGCTAATCCGCGGGACACCAATTCTTTCATTACGAATGGCTTGAACAGCTCAAGCGCCATTTCTTTCGGAAGTCCACATTGATACATTTTCAAAGATGGACCTACGACGATTACAGAACGACCAGAGTAGTCAACACGTTTACCAAGAAGGTTTTGACGGAAACGACCCTGCTTACCTTTCAGCATGTGAGAAAGGGATTTAAGCGGACGGTTACCCGGTCCTGTTACCGGACGGCCGCGACGGCCGTTATCAATCAAAGCATCGACAGCTTCTTGAAGCATACGTTTCTCGTTTTGAACGATAATCGTAGGTGCTCCAAGGTCAAGCAGACGTTTCAAACGGTTGTTACGGTTGATAACACGACGATAAAGGTCGTTCAAATCAGATGTCGCGAAACGACCACCATCCAGTTGAACCATCGGACGAAGTTCCGGTGGAATGACCGGAAGCACGTCAAGGATCATCCAAGATGGATCGTTTCCTGAGTGACGGAAAGATTCAAGCACTTCAAGGCGCTTGATCGCACGTGTGCGGCGTTGTCCCTGAGCTGTTTTGAGCTCTTCTTTCAACACTTCAACTTCACCGTCAAGATCTATATCATAAAGTAATTTACGGATGGCTTCTGCACCCATAGCGGCCTGGAAACCTTGACCGAACTTCTCACGGTACGTACGATACTCTTTCTCAGAAAGCAGCTGCTTTCTCTCAAGAGATGTTTCGCCCGGTTCTGTAACGATATAGGCTGCGAAGTAAATAACTTCTTCCAGCGCTCTTGGGGACATGTCCAGGACAAGACCCATCCGGCTAGGGATTCCTTTGAAGTACCAGATGTGAGAGACAGGGGCAGCTAATTCCAAGTGCCCCATACGCTCACGACGTACTTTTGCTTTCGTTACTTCTACTCCACAGCGGTCACAAACGACGCCTTTATAGCGGACGCGCTTGTATTTCCCACAGTGACATTCCCAGTCTTTTTGTGGGCCGAAGATACGCTCACAGAAAAGACCGTCTTTCTCGGGTTTCAACGTACGATAGTTGATGGTTTCCGGCTTCTTCACTTCTCCATAAGACCAAGAACGAATCTTATCCGGTGAAGCGAGGCCGATTTTCATATACTCAAAGTTGTTTACATCTAGCAAGGGGCCTACCTCCCTTTTAGTATCCAGGTTTTCCCTAAGCTTAGAACACGAGCTACAGCAGTGTTTCTATCTTAATCGTCTAAGTTCAAATTCTCGGATTGTTTGGTTTCTTCTTCTTCAATATCGCGCATTTCGATTTCCTGCTCATCACCATTTAGAATCTTCACGTCCATACCGAGACTTTGAAGCTCTTTAATAAGAACTTTGAAGGACTCAGGTACGCCTGGTTCTGGAACATTGTCACCTTTGACGATAGCTTCGTATGTTTTCACACGTCCAACGACGTCATCGGATTTGACCGTCAAGATTTCTTGAAGTGTATATGCGGCACCGTATGCTTCCAGTGCCCAAACCTCCATCTCACCGAAACGCTGTCCACCGAATTGTGCTTTACCACCAAGCGGCTGCTGCGTAACAAGTGAATAAGGTCCGGTAGAACGAGCGTGAAGCTTGTCGTCGACCATGTGCGCCAGTTTGATCATGTACATGACACCGACAGAAACACGGTTATCGAAAGGCTCACCTGTACGTCCGTCGTAAAGGATCGTTTTCGCATCACGTGCCATGCCAGCTTCCTGCAATGTTTCCCAAACGTCTTCCTCACGAGCACCATCGAATACTGGAGTTGCCACTCTCTGACCCATCAAACGGGCGGCCATACCTAAGTGAAGTTCCAACACTTGTCCGATGTTCATACGTGACGGTACACCAAGCGGGTTCAACATGATGTCTACAGGAGTACCATCCGGTAGGAAAGGCATGTCTTCTTCTGGAAGAATCTTGGAAATAACACCTTTGTTACCGTGACGGCCGGCCATTTTATCCCCTTCAGAAATCTTACGTTTCTGAACGATATAAACACGAATCAACTGGTTGACCCCTGGTGGCAGCTCGTCTCCATCTTCGCGATTGAAGATCTTAACATCAAGAACGATTCCGCCGGCTCCGTGCGGTACACGCAAGGATGTATCGCGGACTTCACGGGCTTTCTCTCCGAAGATTGCGTGAAGCAAACGTTCTTCTGCCGACAATTCCGTTACACCTTTAGGCGTAACTTTACCAACAAGAAGATCTCCGTCACTTACTTCTGCTCCGACACGAATGATGCCGCGATCATCAAGATCTTTAAGTGCATCTTCCCCGACGTTCGGAATATCACGAGTGATTTCTTCCGGTCCAAGTTTCGTATCACGAGCTTCCGATTCATATTCTTCAATATGGATCGACGTATAGACGTCATCTTTAACAAGTCGCTCACTCATGATGATGGCATCCTCATAGTTGTAACCATCCCATGTCATGAATGCAACCAGCGGGTTCTGTCCAAGCGCCAGCTCACCCATATCCATGGAAGGACCATCAGCAAGGATTTCTCCTTTTGTAACACGGTCACCTTTAGCGACAATCGGACGCTGGTTGTAACAGCTTCCTTGGTTGGAACGGATGAACTTCTGCAGACGGTAACGATCCACGTCGCCTTCTACTTCTTTGCCGTCTACTTCAGAAATGCGGCGTACGCGAACTTCTTTCGCTTCGACACGCTCAACAATTCCTTCGTGTCTACAGATGACAGCGGCACCGGAGTCTTTACCGGATACATATTCCATACCTGTTCCGACTAAAGGTGCATCCGGTTTAAGCAATGGCACTGCTTGACGTTGCATGTTCGCACCCATCAAGGAACGGTTGGAGTCATCGTTTTCCAAGAAAGGAATACAAGCCGTCGCTGCAGATACAACCTGCTTAGGTGATACATCCATGTAATCAATACGATCACGGCTTACGACCGTGTTCTCCCCACGGAAACGGGAAATAACTTCTTCGTCCATGAAACTTCCGTCATCACCAAGCTTCGCGTTAGCTTGTGCTACGACGTAGTTATCTTCTTCATCAGCAGTAAGGTAATCAATTTGGTCGGTTACTTTGTTCGTA
>NZ_ANPF01000035.1:0-44225 GCF_000328325.1 Halobacillus sp. BAB-2008
GTTTCGTTTCCGTCAACAACTTTTTTATATTTTGTTTCGTTAAGTTCTGTGCGGTGCGCCGCTCTCTTAACGCGACAAGTAATAATATATCATGGCTATAAATCTATTGCAATACCTTTTTCAAAAAAAGTTATATTCTTTTCAAACACTTCTATTCATAGATACATAAGGACACATAAATAGAAGGGAAGGGGCTACTCCCCCTTCCCTTCTATAGTACCCATATATGGATGGCCGCCAAGGAAACTACTCCGGGGAAGCCCAGTATAGTGGCAACTGCAGCAGTGAAGACATTAATAGGAACATGCAGTCCGAACTGGGCACCGAACAGGTTGACGAAGAACAACAGAATAACAGCAACGATCAACTTCGTAACCGCTTGTCCGGCAAACTTTATCGGTGAAGAAGGCAAACCGATGATCAACAGAAACGGTATAGCCAGTCCCAATAATAGAAGAACGAGCACCGGATCCATAAAAAACCCCCTATCCATGTAAACTGTTTCTATAAACAGTGTATGTTCATGGATAAGGGGTTAGTACCACCTTTAAGAGAGTGCGTTGATTCCTCTGTAACGTGCTTCTCTTAATAAGTAGAAGTATTTCGCTTTATAAAGAGCAAGATCCTTCAAACCTTCTTCACTAGGTTCGATGCTTTGTTCAATTATATTGTTTAATGTTTCCCATTCCTGTTTCATCTTCTTTATATGAATAAGAAGATCCTGGTCGAACTCTTTTTTGATCTTATTTTTTCGCCCTAACAATCGGAACACCTCTTTACAGTTCTCTCCGACCTTCCAGCGCTTTGGATAAGGTCACTTCATCTGCGTACTCCAAGTCTCCCCCCACAGGTAAGCCGTGAGCGATTCTGGTCATACGAATTCCCGAAGGCTTTACGAGCCTGGAAATATACATCGCTGTCGCTTCTCCTTCTATATTGGGGTTCGTCGCAAGGATCAGCTCTTCGATTCCTTCATCTTTCAGACGATTAATCAGACTTGGAACGTTGATGTCTTCCGGTCCAATACCGTCCATAGGTGAAATCGCCCCGTGAAGTACGTGGTACTTCCCGCGGAATTCTTTCATTTTCTCCATGGCGATGACGTCTTTTGGATCCTGAACGACACAGATAAGCGTCTGATCTCTGGATTCGTCCTGACAGATAGAGCATGGGTCTTGGTCGGTGATGTGTCCGCAAACCGTACAATGGGTCAACTCCCTCTTCGCATTAACGAGGGATTTCGCAAAATCAAGCACATCGTCTTCTTCCATTTCTAAAACGAAAAAGGCCAGGCGAACGGCCGTTTTCGGACCGATTCCCGGCAGTTTCGTAAAACTGTCGATCAGTTTTGATATTGGTTCCGGATAATACATAAGAACTCCTCCTAGAACATTCCCCCAGGCATGCCTTTCGTGAATTGTCCCATCGTGTCATTCGTTTTCTCATCGACTTGCTTCAACACATCGTTGGTTGCGGCAATGATCAAATCCTGCAGCATTTCTACGTCATCAGGATCCACAACATCTTCATGGATCTCGACGTCTGTCACTTCTTTCTTACCGTTGGCTGTGACTTTCACCATACCACCACCGGCAGATGCTTCAAATGTCATTTCATAGAGCTCTTCCTGAGCTTTCATCATTTTCTTCTGCATCTTCTGCATTTGTTTCATCATATTATTCATATTTCCTCCACCACGCATGGGGCATTCCTCCTTTAGTTCATTCCATTTTAATCTTGTATTTCTATCAAATCGTCCCCGAAGTGCTTACGCGCCTCTGTGACGAGTGGTTCTTCCTCGTTTCCTGCTGAAGGAGACCCTTCTTCTCCGTCCGGTCCACCCTCTCCGTCATCCGGATTATGCTTCTGCTTACGGACGTATTCTTCCCGGATCTCCTGCCAGTTCGCTTCTGGTATCGGAATAATGGTCAAAGGCTTTCCGACAAATTCTGTAAGCAGGGGCTCAATCGTACTCTGATGTTCGAGCGCGAGAGAACAGTGAATATCATAACGGAAAGCCAGGACAAGAGCTTTTGGTGAAGCTGCTCTCGGTTTACTATTCAGAAGCGTCGCGTGTGCAGGCGCATTGTTCTGCTTCAACGCTTCCATAAAGTCAGCCCAGCGCCCCTGCACATTCTTGATTTCCTCTTTGGATGCTTCATTCAGCACCTGTCTGATCCGCTCGTAAGGTACATTATACCCTTTTCTTCCTGACTTTGCAGGGGCACGCTTTTGACGGGCAGGCGTCTGTGAACCCGCTTCCGGAGCGCGCTGCTTCAGAGCAGTCAGTTGTTTCTCCAGTTCATCGATTTTTTTGCTGAGCTGATCGACGACGCCGGACTGGACAGGTGCCGCCTTTGATTCTCCGCCGCCCCTAACTTCGACCATATTCAACATGGCTATCTCAATGAATACTTTCGGACTGGTCGTCCACTTCATTTCCTGCTGACAGTTGTTCAACTCCCGAATAGCCTGCTGGATCCATGCCGGCGTTAACTCGCCTGATAGTTCACGGAAAGAGGGATCCGGTATCGCCCGCTCCAAATTATGTTCTAAATCCGGAGCACTTTGAAACAATAGTAAGTCGCGAAGGTAATAAATCAAATCAAAGACGAATCGACCTGGATCTTTCCCTTGCTGGATCAAATCATCGACTGCTTCCAAAGCTGCCTTGGCATCCTGATCAAGCAGCGCCCGGATAACGTTAGTGAGCTTCGCTTGGGATACTGATCCTGTGACAGCAAGCACATCATCAATCGTAACCTCTTCATCGCTGTAGGAAACGGCCTGATCCAACAGACTAAGCGCATCCCTCATGCCGCCCTCTGCTGTCAGAGCCACGATTTCAAGTGCCTCTTTTTCAATCGTAATGTTTTCCGCTGCCGTAATCTTCTCCATACGGCCGACCATCGCCTTCTGGGAAATCCGTTTGAAATCAAAACGCTGGCATCGGGATATGATCGTTAACGGAATCTTGTGTGGTTCGGTCGTCGCCAAAATGAATAGGACGTGTTTCGGGGGCTCTTCCAATGTCTTTAACAGGGCGTTGAAGGCACCCATGGACAGCATGTGTACTTCATCAATGATATACACCTTATAGGGTACAGCACTTGGTGCGTATTTCACCTTGTCCCTGATTTCCCGGATCTGTTCGACGCCATTGTTGGATGCGGCATCAATTTCAATAACATCCGAGATGGAACCGTCCTGGATTCCCAGGCAAGCGTCACACTCGTTGCACGGTTCTTTGACAGGAGCACGCTCACAGTTGACCGCCTGGGCAAAAATCTTCGCCGCACTCGTCTTCCCCGTCCCCCGTGGACCGGAGAATAAGTACGCATGAGAAAACTTATTCTGCTCGATGGCATTCTGCAACGTCCGTGTAATGTGTTCTTGTCCGACGACTCCCTCGAAATTCCGCGGGCGCCAAACACGATATAACGCCTGATAGCTCATAAAACCGTTCTCCCTTTTTAGTCTCGTGTCCATTATACCTGATAGGAGGTTGCGATGTGAACCGTATCCATCCGGTAGAAAAAGAGCCGCTATGACCAAATGATCATAGCGGCTCTCCGATGTATGTATTACGTATTTGGAACTTCCTATGTAATGCCGTGCACCCATCTTCGATGATACGACCCTAAGCGTTACTTATGGTTATGGCTCGACCCAGGCACTCCCGCGGCACACGAGAGAGTCAGCTTACTGCTGCTTCCTTCCGGATCTGACAGGGTTCACTGGTTCCCGTTGCGCAGGACCTGAGTGTCAACACCACTCACATAAGGCAGACCTTAAGGCCGTACCACCTCGGATGGGGATTCGGCCTCGCTATAGCGGATTGCGAGTACAGGGCACCGCTACCTCCCCGCTTAGCACGGCATAAACTAGTATATCGACTTTCCACGAAAAATGCAATGATTAGCGGCTTTATTTGTCCTCGGCACGGGATTTTTTCTTGCGGTCCCGCAGCTTACGAAAGAATAGAGACAATATTTCTCCGCACGTTTCCTCAAGAACCCCGGGAACAACCTCTGCCTTATGATTAAAACGATCCTCATCAAGCAGATTCATCAACGTCCCCGCACACCCGGCTTTCGGGTCTCTTGCTCCATAGACGACCCTTGGAATCCTCGACTGCACGATCGCTCCGGCGCACATCGGACAGGGTTCTAAGGTGACGTACAGCGTACAATCTTCCAACCGCCAGCTGCCGATGCGTTTGTTCGCCCTTTCGATAGCGATAAATTCTGCATGGGAAGAGGCGAGCTGGGATGTCTCCCGCTGATTGTAGCCTGTGGCAATGACTTCATCCTCCAACACGATAACAGCACCGATCGGGACTTCGCCCTCTGCTTCTGCTTTCTTTGCTTCCTCTATCGCAAGGTTCATATATTTCATGTCCTGATCCATAGCTTCCTCCTAGTTATATAAAAAGAATAATCTGGAAAGGTTGTTTCATACAATTGATAAAGATGAGAAAGGAGTGACGCCCATGCAAATCCATGTCGTTCAGCAGGGAGATACCGTCTTCTCTATCGCTGGTCTTTATGATAGTACGCCAAGTGCCATTATTACGGCAAATGAATTGGAGACACCCGGGGATCTGGTCATCGGCCAGGCGCTGGTCATCCCGATTGTCGGCCAGTTTTATTTCGTTCAGCCCGGTGACACTTTATCTTCCATAGCGCGAGCCTTTAACACGACTGCCGCCGCACTCGCACAGGTAAACGGTATTGCTCCAAATGCACCGCTGTCCGTCGGTTTACGTTTGTACATTCCCCAACAACCGCCTGTTCCGATTTCGACAAATGCTTATGTGGAACCGTTTGGTGGGGAGGTGTCGGAAGCACTGGAGACGGCAGCAGAAATCCGATCGCCACAGCTCACTTACTTGGCACCTTTCAGCTACCGGATTCAGACGGATGGGACATTGAAAGCACCACCTCTGGATGATTTCAAGAACATCGCTCAAAAAAACGACACCTCCTTGATGATGGTGGTTACGAACTTAACCGACGACGGATTCAGCGCAGAACTGGGGAGATCGATTCTGACCAATGAAACGCTTCAGAATAAGCTGCTCGATAACATTGTAAAAACAGCAAAGGAAACCGGCTTCCGTGACGTCCATTTTGACATGGAATTCCTGCCTCCGGAGCTTAGGGAGAATTATAATCAATTCTTACGGAAAGCGAAACAGCGGTTATCCTCGGAAGACTTGTTAATGTCGACAGCTCTGGCACCGAAGACAAGTGCCGATCAGAAAGGGGCCTGGTATGAAGCACATGATTACCGCGCGCATGGAGAAATTGCGGACTTTGTCGTTCTGATGACATATGAATGGGGATACAGCGGGGGGCCTCCAATGGCTGTTTCACCAATCGGTCCTGTAACAGAAGTTGTCGATTATGCGTTGACGGAAATGCCGGCGAACAAAATTCTCCTCGGCCAGAACTTGTATGGCTATGATTGGACTCTGCCTTATGAGCCGGGCGGACCTTTCGCCAAAGCCGTAAGCCCTCAGCGTGCCATACAAATCGCACGAGAGAATAATGTTCCCATTTCCTATGATCAAAAATCCCAGGCACCTTTTTTCACGTATACGGATGCATCCACAAGCAAAGAACACGAAGTATGGTTTGAAGATGCACGATCGATCCAGAAAAAATTCGACCTGATCAAAGACAGAGGTCTCTTAGGCATCAGCTATTGGAAGCTGGGGTTATCCTTCCCGCAAAACTGGCAGCTGCTCGGAAGCCGGTTCAGTATTGAGAAGGTTTAATCCTGTTTTCGGACTACAGCCACTGTCTTATGACGTACTTCTTCCTTCTGATAGGCAGCGAGCAGTCCTTTATCGGAAATATCCTGTTTCCCTACACGTCGATAGGGGATGTCTATTTCAAACGGCTGAGCAAACGGGAACGGGTGGACAGAAATACGGTCCTCCGCTTCCCAATCAGCACGAATGCCTTCCGGAGCAACATCAAACGTTTGTGGGAATCCATTACGAAACCAAGGTACTTCTTCTTCCTTCGGGACGTCCGGACCTGTCATACAAAGGAAAAGAGAAAGATCGTCGCAGAACTGCAGCCTTCGGAAGTGGAGCTGGTAGATATCTTCCGGGATATCCATGTCCATTTGTTCAAACAGTCTGGAGCGGCGATTTTTTTCTTCTTCTATAAAATTTCGCTCCTCTTGAACGCCGCTGTCTTCATTGAAGAAAGACGCATAATGCATGCTGCATAGAATACCGGCGTACAAGGATTGTTCTTCCACCTCTTCTATACCTCTGCGGTACGCCTCTATCTTCTCTGCCAATGGATAATCGATAAAAGAATAAGGACGCTGCTTTTCCTCATTCCAGGCAGGATTCTGATCAAGTGGAATCCAAGCACGGTCGTGTTGCTGAATCGCCCAGTCTGCCACTTCCCTGAGCTTCGAGCGCAACAAAAAATTCTTCTTCCAGAACGCGACAATTTGTCCAGATATGTAGGCATGGTCATGTTGCTGAATCATGATGAAGTGATCTTGCTTTTCTATGACAATCATAATTCTTCCTCCTCGGTAGGTATGATACGCAGATCGGTACGAGCGTCTTCTTTCATTATAAAGCAACCAGCCTGTCACCTCTACTTATGAAAAAGGAAAAAACCACAGAGCCATGCTCTGTGGTCCTTCCATAGATTAGCTTATTTCAGCAATTTTAGTGATTCCCGATTAAATGCCGGGATATCATCCGGCTGGCGGCTTGTCACCAACTGGTTCTGACAAACGACGACTTCCTCGTCTTTATAATTCACGCCTGCATATTCCATATCTACCGCGATAGACTTGAAGCCTGTCGCTGTACGACCTTCCAGAGTCTTCGCTGTAATCAACAGCTGCGGCCCATGACAAATAGCGAATACCGGTTTCTTTTCATCCATAAAGTGTTTCACGAACGATACGAATTTATCATCGGCACGGAGAATGTCCGGGGAGAATCCACCAGGGATTAACAGCGCATCGAAATCGTCCGGCTTCACATCATCGATGGATGCATCGATCTTCACCGTCGCATCTCCTTGTTTCCCTGTCACTTCCTTGCCTGCTTCCCATTCGATATTCGTCACTTCATGACCTTCTCCAGTGAAAGCATCGGCAGGTTGTGTATATTCCACGTCTTCAAAGTTTGATGTAATGACACAAGCAATCTTACTCATTTCTTACCATCTCCTTGACTTCATTGTGGTTTATTGTGAATACATCCTTTGTCTTCCCTCATCGCACGAGATTAAACCAATTAATTACCATTTGGATGCTTCTGTAAATCTTTGACGGTAAATTGTTGGAAGGCGGAATCCTTCTGGTTCCTATAGATCTCCCTGCCTGCAATCGTGTTAAGGATATGGACGTTTCTGTGAACGGACAACCCCAAGTTGGTCGCTCCAGCCCCGTGTGAATGGACTAGGTCCGTCAGAGTAAAGATGTGATGCTGACGATCATCCCCAAACACAAGCTGGTAATCACGGGTCACCTTATACATTCCTTCGTCCTCCCATTCCACCTCGGACTCAAAACGGTCGTAAAACCATTTCGGAACATGCGGCTTGTAGCCGGTTGCCAGAACCACTTTCTCTGTCTCATACTCATAGTCTATCTCTTCCTGCCACTGGCGGCACTGCAGGCGGTAGCCTCTTTCGTCCGCTTCAATCCCCCTGATCTCCGTCATAGGCTGTATAAACACGCGGCTGTCTTCCTGACCCGCCGTCCGGTGATAAAGCTTGGTGTAAAGCCTCGTCAATGTTTCCGGGTCAATCCCCTTACGGAGCGGGTCAAGGGTAGAGAGGGCTTCTTTTCTGGAATCCAGGGAAAGTTCATGAAAATAATCGACAAATGCCGGTGTAAACATCTCCTGTGCGAATTTTGCCTTGTCCAGCTGAAACAATCCACCGGATCTTGTCAGAAGACTCACCTTCATATCCCCGCGCCGGTCCTGCTCCTCCAGCAAATCAAGGAACACCTCCAAGGCACTTTGACCAGAACCCACCACTGTTACATGCCCGGCCTTCAACAGCTCATCTTTCGCAAATAAATAACGACTCGTGTGCAGGACATCTTCATTTGGAAGGTGATCCATTCCGTCCAGGATAATCGGTTCGCTCCCCGTACCAAGCACGACGTGCCGGGAGAAGAACGATTTCCTCTTTCCTGTGGTGTGATCTTCGACAACCACCTCATAGTGCGGAATGGATTCATTCTTCCTATCCAATACATCGATGACGGTATGTCCAAAATGCAGATTGTCGATCTGACCCGCCACCCATTTCATATAGTGGTTGTATTCCTGCCTCGGAACCTCGAAATGACGATGGAAGAAGAAAGGGAACATCCGGTCATGCTCATAGAGATAATTCATGAACGTATAGGGACTCTTCGGATCTGCGAAGGTCACCAGATCAGCCAGGAAAGGTACCTGCAGATCCATTGTCTCGATCAACATGCCCGGGTGCCAGGCAAACTCCGGCGTCTTATCAAAAAAGATTCCGTCCACCTCTCCTTTCTGATCCATGAGAGCTGCAAGACCCAGATTATAAGGACCAATTCCAATTCCGGCGACATCATATATGTGTTGCTGCATATCATCACATCCTCTTTCTACTATTCTCTACTATGCCGTTCTGTTTGATTCCTTCCACAACTGATCCAACAGAATGACAAGGATGGTGCCGACAAGCAGACCATTGCTGAGCAGATTCTGCGCCATAGCAGGCATACCAGCGAAAACGGAGGAAGGCAGGAACATCAATCCAATACCGATGGAGAAGGAAATCCCGAGGATCATTAAACGGCGTTCGTCCAGCCGTTCACTCGTCATGTTCGACAGACCGAGACCCATCAACTGGATAAATGTAGCCAGAAGCGCTGCATTGGCAACAGGCTTCGGAATGCCGGATATGAAGGCAACAATCGGCGGGAAGAAGGACACCAGGATAAGAAGCGCCGCAGCATATAGAAACGGCGCTTTCCGCTTTTGGCCCGTCAGCTGCATAAAACCGGAAGAAGAAGCCATCGACACATTAGCAATAGCAGAAAAAAGTGCAGCAAGGCCGTGGTTGATCCCCATGAAGCTGCTTCCACGATTGATCTGTTCATATGTATAGGTCGCTTTCCCATGAATCGTCTCTGTCACTGCCACAACAGAAGCTACCAAGTTGGACAACAGGATAACGGCTATCATGAAAGCGAGCGGGATCGTATTTAACGAGAAAACAGGAGCCCCCCATGCAAACACCTCCGGAAGCGAGAAGCCTCCCCCGGCTTGTCCTCCGCCGGATCCACCGCCGGCAACTATGACATACAATACCCATCCCATTACAATTCCAATCAGAACGGCGAAACTTTTCACCCAGCCGCGTCCGGCAATAGATAAACCCAATACCAGCAGTACCGTTACGAAAGCAATGATGGCGCCGGTTGATTCAATCTGCTGTTCTCCTCCATCAATACCGAGCATTCCCTGAAGAAATGTCCCACTGAGCTGAACGGTCAATAAAAATAAAAAAGCGCCCGTTACAAACGGGGTGAAAACAAATAGCACACGGTGAGATAGACGGAACAAACCGAATAGAAGCAGGAAGATTCCCGTCCATATCATCGTCCCCTGCAGAACCTGCAATACTTCCCGGTAACTGTCTCCGGCATGGACACCCGTATAAGCCATCACGGTGAAAATACTGATCCATAATCCCGCCGGCCCTTCCATGATCGGCAGTCGATGCCCGATCCATCCTTGCAGAAGGGAGGCAAGCCCCACAACGAAAAACGTACGCTGCATTAATTCGGAAATCTCAACGAAGTTCAATTCGAATATGGCGCCGATGACAATCGGCAAGGCAACGGCATTGGCCAGAAGGAAAACGAACCATTGGATCGTTTCCATCGCATTATTTAATACTAAACTCGAATTCCTGCTCATGACTATGACACTCCCTATTTTTGTAAAACGCTTACATTTATTATTTTACCACAGGCTATCAACCCCATTTCACGTGAAACATCTTCTTGCAAAAAAGAAAACCCATGCAGCCGGGGCTGCATGGGTGGAGAAAGCTCTTTTTATTCTTCCAGTGTGGAAGTATCGCCAGTCGGAAGACCAAGCTCCCAAGACTTAAGTAATCGGCGCATAATCTTACCGCTCCGCGTCTTCGGAATCGTATCCTTGATTTCGATTTCCCTCGGTGCCGCATGGGCACTCAATCCTTTTTTAACGAATTGACGGATATCCTCCAGAAGTTCATCTGATTGTTCATATCCATCCCGAAGCGTAATGAAAGCTTTGATGATTTCCCCGCGCTCGGGATCCGGTTTACCGATGACTCCCGCTTCTGCAACGGCTTCATGCTCAATCAGCTTACTTTCTACTTCAAAAGGACCTACCCGTTCACCAGAAGTATTAATGACGTCATCCAGACGTCCCTGGAACCAGAAATAGCCTTCTTCGTCTTTGTAAGCACTGTCTCCGGAAACGTACCAGCCGTTAAGGAAATAGCTTTCGTATTTCCCTGGATTATTCCAAATGGCACGCATCATGGACGGCCATCCCTTTTTGATCGCCAGGTTACCCATCTGGTTCGCCGGAAGCTCGTTTCCTTCATTATCTACGATCGATGCTTCCACACCAGGAATCGGTTTACCCATCGATCCCGGGCGGATATCCATCGATGGATAGTTACAAATGAGCATAGCTCCTGTCTCGGTCATCCACCACGTATCGTGGATACGAAGGTCAAAAGCTTTCAACCCCCAGCTTACTACTTCTGGATTTAGGGGCTCACCGACACTTAGAATATGCCTTAAGGAAGATAAATCATAATTCTTCGCTGTCGCTTCCCCGGCACTCAGCATTTTCCGGAAAGCCGTTGGCGCGGAATACCAAACAGATACGTTCTTGTCTGCAATCGTCGCATACCAGTCATCTGGACTGAAACGGCCGCCTCGGATTACGCTCGTCACTCCATTCAGCCATGGGGCGAAGATACCGTAGCTGGTGCCCGTCACCCATCCCGGGTCAGCCGTACACCAATATACGTCATCTTCCTTAAGATCGAGTACCCATTTTCCTGTCTGGTAATGCTGGATCATCGCGTGATGGACGTGCAGAACCCCCTTCGGTTTTCCTGTCGAACCGGATGTGTAATGCAGAAGCATCCCATCTTCCAGGTCGACCCATTCGACGTCGAACTCGCTCGATGCCTGTTCCATCTCTTCCTCAAAGGAAATATAGTTCCCAGGTGCATCGCCGCCTACCAGTACGACTTGTTTTAAATTCGGAAGATCATCAGCAGGAACACGCTCCAATAACTCCGGTGTCGTGATCAGCATCGTTGCTTCACTATCCTCGAGCCTGTCGCGCACTGCCTGCTCCATGAAGGCTTCGAACAGTGGTCCTGCAATCGCACCAACCTTCATAATACCGAAGAATGCTGCATAAAATTCCGGGCTTCTCGGCATGAAAAGAAAAACGCGGTCCCCTTTATCAATACGATGCTTCTTCAATATATTGGCGAACTGATTACTCTTCTGCTTTAAATCTTCAAACGTCAGCACTTCTTCCCGGTCAGGGGCGGAAAATATAAGAGCCGCTTTGTCCTTCTTCTCCGGATCCTCTGCATGACGATCAACCGCTTCATAAGCGATATTAACCTTTCCTGTTTCATTCCACGTGAAATGACGCTTCGCTTCTTCCCACTGAAAATTCTTATACGTTTCTGTGTAGTCTTCCATGTTGTGATTGCCAGATCGAGCCGGTATTGGTTGCATGTCCATAAAATCACCTCATAAGAATTTTTGTAAACGTTTTCTGTCCGTGGCTAATGAAAGCTCTGAATCTTTCAGAGCCTGGACGCGGATATATTTTCTGAATATTAAAGGAATTATCTATATTGTAGGTGATTTCTGTAGATATTTAAAGAGGAATGTCCAAAGATTTACAGAAACAGGTCGACAGCAGGACAAAAATTGACAGCCGTTTACTCCTCCACCTATAATAAACGAAGCATAGAAAGAGGTTTCTTAGCCAACCCCTCTATAAAAAACTAAGGATGTCACTTACTACAAGTCGCAGCCCTTAGGGGTTGCGGCTTTTTTCATGTTCCATTAACTACATCACAAAGGAGAAAACATAATGCCCGGACGAAACGAAGATTCTCTTAATCTATCTCTACTGGGAAACCAGGAAACAGCTTACGCCACTACTTACGACCCGCAGGTCTTGGAGACATTCGATAATCAGCATCCGAACCGCGACTATTTCGTCAAGTTCAACTGCCCGGAGTTCACAACTCTGTGTCCAAAAACAGGCCAGCCTGACTTCGCCACCATTTATATCAGCTATGTACCGAACATTAAAATGGTCGAGAGCAAGTCCCTGAAGCTTTATCTCTTCAGCTTCCGTAACCACGGAGACTTTCATGAGGACAGTGTCAACACAATCATGAACGACCTGATCGATTTGATGGACCCTCGTTATATAGAGGTATGGGGTAAATTCACTCCACGCGGAGGTATTTCTATCGATCCTTACTGCAATTATGGAAAGCCGGGCACGAAGTTCGAACAAATGGCCGATCATCGTATGATGAACCATGACATGTATCCGGAGACGATTGACAACCGTTAAATGAAAAAGAGCTGCCACCCTTTGGTGACAGCTCTTTTTGTGTGGTATCCGGTTTATTTCTTATCGTTCTTATACTGCATATAAACGACGTGGGTGACGAGGAAGTCTTCCATTCCATGTTTCCCATCCGCACCGCCGAGGCCGGATTTACGCATGCCGGCATGGTATCCCTGAACGGCTTCGAAGTTTTCCCGGTTCACATATGTTTCACCGAACTTCAGCTCATTGACCACTCTCATCGCTTCATTCATATCGTCCGTATAGACAGAGGAAGAAAGTCCGTATTCGGTATCGTTACCTTTTTCAATCGCTTCATCTAGTGTTTTGTATGTCGTGATCGGGATGACGGGACCGAAAATTTCTTCCTGCATTATTTTGCTGTCGTGGGTGACGTTGGTCAGGATTGTAGGCTTATAGAAGTAGCCTTTATCCAAATCTCCCCGTTCACCGCCAAATTCCACCTTGGCGCCGTTCTGAACGGCTTCCTTCACCATTTCTTCCACTTCTTCCAACCGGTCTTTACTGACAAGCGGTCCAACGTCCGCTTCTTTGTTCTCCCGCGGATTTCCAATCGTCAATCCCTCGAACTGATGACGCAGCTTCTCGACGAACTCGTCTGCAATGCTTTCATGGACATAGACGCGCTCCGCATTCGTACACGCTTGTCCATTGTTGGCCAGACGGGAGGTTGTAATAGACTCCACTGCAATATCCAAATCTGCATTTGGAGTGACGATCGCCGGTGCTTTACCTCCAAGCTCCAAATTGACTTTCGTAATATTTTGAGCTGCTGCTTCCATTACTTTCGTACCCGCAGGCACACTCCCCGTCATCGTAACCATCTGCACCTCCGGATGCGTCGCTAGTCCGTTACCGATCTCCGAACCGGAACCAGTCACGACGTTATAGACACCCTTTGGAATTTCCTCCATCTTATCGATAATTTTCGTGAATTCCATCGCTGTGTTAGGCGTCTGCTGGCTCGGCTTCAGCACAATTGTGCAGCCAGTCACAAGCGCTGTCGCGACCTTACGTGCCAAAATGAAAACAGGGAAGTTCCATGGTACGATACCGGCGACAACGCCAATCGGTTTTTTATAGATGAAAATATTTTCGTTCGCACGATCACTCGGCACAATTTCCCCTTCAATCCTGCGTGCCCATTCGGACATGTATCGGAAATAATCGATGGCAAGGTCTACTTCGCCGCTGGCAAGCTCGTAATCTTTCCCTTGTTCTTCTTGAAGTAAATCGATGAAGGTAGCACGATTTGCCTCGATTTCATCTCCAAGCTTACGAACGATTCGCCCGCGTTCAATATTAGGCGTCAGCTCCCAGCCCTTTTGTGCAGCTGCAGCCGCGGAAACCGCACGTTCGACATCGTTCTTCGTCCCTTTCGGAATCTTGGAAATGACTTCTTCCGTCGCCGGATTCAGAACTTCGATCCACTCCGAGCTGTCCGATTCTGTATATTCTCCATTAATGTATAGTTTATGTTGAATCATTTTGAATGACCTCCTGTAATGGTTTACCGGGAATATTCCACTTCTTTCGCACCCCTAAACTTTCCAGTTGGTTCACGTCCCACGGAAAATAAAAAAATCTCTGTTTCCAGAGATTTCGTTTTTACCACTCCAATATGTACCCTTTTACTTTCCTTGGTGTTCCACTTTCGACCATCTGCTCTCCTTCAAAATAAGGATTCTCCACGTCAAATCGATAAGCAATTGATTCTGGTTCCAGATACAGCTTGTACTCTAAATCTGTTACCTTGTTTAGAGAAATATCCGCAACCGTCGTCTTGTTGGATTCCTCATCAATGAGAAGTATATCAATGTGCTCATATCCTTGTGTCATCAGCTTCTCCTTCATATTCATAGCATGACTCTCCCGTCCTTTTTGTCTATTAACCTTTACCCGGCCTGTCCATCACAAAAACGTAAAAACGGGAGGAAATCCCCCCGTTCTTATTTATTAATATCCGTATCCACGGCCACCTACATAAGATGCACCAATGATGATCAAAAGGATGAACAAAACAACCAACAGGGCGAAACCGCCTCCGTATCCGTATCCTCCGCTCATTTATTCCCCTCCTCTCACTTACTTTACTACCTTATTCAGATTCGGGGGGTTAGGAAGGGCGGATGCGGATTTTCATTTAAATTATCTTTTCCCTGCACCCCTTCAAAAAGGAAGGGCTCGTCTTAATGATAAATAAGCGAAGTAGAGCGATTGCGCAAAAAAGGCGATCCCCCATATCGGGGCCGGTATGATTTTAGTCGCCCTTGCCAGATTGGCGGCATCTCCAGCCTGTCCCGGAGCGACGAAACTGATCCACATAATTTCAAAAGCGCTCGTCACCGATTCGACGAGAATCAGCGAAGCAAAAAAGACCAGCGTATATTGGACAACCGTCTCATGACCGGTCCGCAGCAGCCAAAGGAACCCGGCTCCGAACGTCACGATCCAAAACACCCCATACAGGTTACGTACCCAGAAGATCAAATTAACAGCAAGGAAGGCAAGAAGAATATAGATCATCCATTGGTAGTGGCCACGCCAGATTAAATAGAAAAACAAGAAAGCAAAAAAGGATGCGAAGACGTATCCAGCCATGCTTGTCAGCACCTGTCCGAACCAGGACCGGTGCCCCGTCCACGTGAGGCCGGAAGTGTCAGGAAGGAGTGAAATCCTCCGGACCTCGCCACCAGTCAACAAAGCCATGAGAGAATGTCCGCTTTCATGGATCATCGTATTCAAAATAGCGAAATACTTCCCAACAATAGGCAACTGCGTCAAAATCAGCGCCAGGACGAGCATCAGAATGATTTGTAATTTCAAGAGTAGACCTCCTTTTCGATAAACTGTGTCGATAAATTCTTTCGCCCGTTTCTTTCCTTTGTACTATACTTAATGAAACGAAGGAGGCACGAAACATGAAGAAATTAATCGTATTATGTTCCCTCACAGCCTGTCTGTTTCTGGCCGCATGCTCCTCCCAAGCGGAAGAACAGAAAAATCAGCCGAAAGAAATAACGGTTGCTGCAGCCGCCAGTCTGACGGATGCCGTTGAAGAAGCTGCTCCCTTATTTGAAAAAGCAACCGGTACGAAAGTGAATACGACATTTGGAAGCTCCGGGAAATTAGCCAAGCAGATCGAACACGGTGCTCCGGTCGATCTATTTTTATCTGCAGACGGAATGTGGGTCGATGAATTAGAAGAAAAAGAACTTGCCGATACAGAAACACGGACGAATTTTGCTGCCAACCGCATCGTATTGATTACACCAAAGGGTCAGTCGAAAGAAAATGCCCTCACGTTCAAGAGCCTGAATAAGGTCCCGGGTGAGCAAACAATTGCAATCGGTAATCCAGACAGCGTTCCCGCTGGTTCTTATACGAAGCAGGCACTGGAAAAGATTCAATTGTGGAAGGATTTGAAAGATCAGCTTGTCTACGCCAGTGATGTCCGCCAGGTGCTGGCTTATGTAGAATCAGGCGAGGCTGCTTACGGGTTCGTTTATGCAAGTGATGCAGAGATTTCGGATAACATTCAGGTCGTCGAACAAGTGGACAAAAATCTACATAATCCGATCACATACCCAGGAATCCTTATTTCAAAAAGCCGGACTAAGGATCAAGCAGAAGCCTTCTTATCCTTCTTAAAGGAAGATCAGGGACAGGACATCCTGCGGAAATATGGGTTTGAGGTAGAGGGCTGACACGGTGAGTTATTATCCGCTCTACCTATCCCTCAAAGTAGCAGCCATCGCAACCGTTTTTGTTTTTCTTACGGGGACTCTGGCAGCAAGGTGGATTTCCAGACGAATATTTCCCGGGAAAAGTGTCCTGGAGTCTATTTTCCTCATGCCGCTGGTACTTCCGCCGACTGTAACCGGATTCGCCCTTTTATATCTGTTCGGCTCTAATGGATTCATCGGCAGCTGGCTGATGGAATCGTTCGGCATCCGGGTCATCTTCTCCTGGACAGGAGCGGTAATCGCTTCAACGGTGGTCGCTTTTCCACTCATGTATCAAAGCGCCTCCGCCGCTTTTGCCAACTACGATAAAGATTTGGAAAACGCCGCACTTACAATGGGAGCATCGAAGTGGAAAGTGTTCTTCACGATCTCTCTTCCCCTAGCATGGCCCGGCTTATTGGCAGGTCTCGTCATGACATTCGCAAGGTCACTGGGCGAGTTCGGCGCAACCCTTATGATCGCCGGCTACATCCCCGGGAAGACCGATACCATTCCACTCGCAATTTATTTTGCTGTCGAATCCGGACGAATGGAACAGGCCTACATGTGGGTACTGATTATCGTCGCACTCGGATTCAGCACCGTCCTTTGGTTGAATATATGGACGAAGAAGAAAATCTCCTCCCATCCTCATTAAAAAAGCGGAAGATCCTCCGAATGGAAGATCTTCCGCTTTTTCTTTATGCCCCCGGCAGGATTCGAACCTGCGACACACGGTTTAGGAAACCGATGCTCTATCCCCTGAGCTACGGGGGCCAAAACACGTATGTTCCCTATTATACAAAATAAACCAACAATTGAAAAGAGGTACACGCTGAATTTTACGAACTCAGCTGTTACACCTTTGGGATCTATATGGTAAAATGTTAGCTGTCTGTCTACACGTATCGTTTTTTGTAAGATAACCGCGGATGCTGCTGAGCACTGCGTTGAAATAGTGAAAAGAGTTTGAAGGAGGAGAAACCATGGGGGACCTGCCTTTCATTTCCGTCGAAGGGCCCATAGGGGTCGGGAAGACGTCTTTGTCTAAAAAGCTCGCCGCCCAATTTGACTTTCATTTGTTGAAAGAAATCGTGGAGGAAAATCCGTTTTTAGGCAAATTCTATGATGATATCGAGGAATGGAGTTTCCAAACAGAAATGTTCTTTCTATGCAACCGTTTCAAGCAGCTGGAAGACATTGAACGCAAATACTTGCAGCTTGGAAAACCTGTCGTTGCCGATTACCATATATCTAAAAACATGATCTTTGCAAGACGCACCCTGAGAGAGGATCAGTTCGACAAATACGCCCGGATTTTTGACATTCTTACTCACGACATGCCGAAACCGAATATGGTCGTCTATCTGCATGCAAGTCTGGACACATTAATGGACAGGATCCGGATGCGCAATCGTGATGTAGAAGCAAACATCCAACCGTCTTATTTGGAGCAGCTCTCTAAAGATTACGATGCGTTCATGCAGCATTTTGAGAGGGAGAATCCGGACATACCGGTTATCCGATTGAACGGGGATGAGCTTGACTTCGTAAAGCGACAGGACGACCTCGACCAAATTGTCGGACTCGTGGAACAACACTTGAATAAAGGAGAAGTAATCAAATGAATGCACGTGAACGCTATGGTATACCACATGACAGCGTCATAACAATCGCCGGTACAGTTGGAGTTGGAAAGTCTACGATGACAAATGCCATTGCTGATGCCCTCCAATTCCGTACCTCCTTTGAAAAGGTGGATACGAACCCGTATCTTGATAAATTCTATCAGGATTTCGAACGCTGGAGTTTCCATCTGCAAATTTACTTCCTCGCCGAACGCTTCAAGGAACAGAAGAAAATCTTCGAATACGGAGGCGGCTTCATCCAGGACCGTTCCATCTATGAAGATACCGGGATCTTCGCCCGGATGCACTACGAGAAAGGAACGATGTCGGAAACGGATTATGAAACCTACCGCAATCTGTTTGATGCAATGGTCATGACACCGTACTTCCCTCATCCTGACCTTCTCATTTACCTGGAAGGTTCTTTTGAAGATATCCTTTCCCGCATCAAAGAACGAGGCCGGCCGATGGAACAGGAAACTCCTGTCGAATATTGGGAAGAAATGTTTAAGCGTTACGATAATTGGATCGACAATTTCAATTCCTGCCCCGTTCTTCGTCTGAACATCGCCGACTATGATGTTTTGAACGATGAATCAAGCATTGAACCGGTATTAGAGAAAATCGGCCACTTCATCCAGGAATCACGCAAATGGCGTTCCAGCCGTCTGCTCACATAAGATTCTCACCCCCTTCCAAACGGAAGGGGGTTTTTTATAAAGTATTTATGAAATCCAACGTTTCATCACTTCCTATGCTTATCATGATAAACAGGAGGGAGCACCAGCATGCCTGTTTCTACAGCGACTGTCAGCTTGTTTATTCTTAGTCTGTTTTGTTTATTGTTCACTTGGACGATACTCGTTTTGTATAAAAGAAAAAACAACCGCTCCGGACATTAGTCCGGCCGCGGTTGTTTTTGTTTAGATAGGAATGCCTGTATCATATTCCGGTGGCTTCCGACCATTCGGTCCGGAAGCGCTTCAGGATCTATAAATGCAAGCTGCAGCGATTCTTCGTTTCGTCTTAATATCCCGCTGTACTCCTGCGTGTGATAAACGGTTGTGACGACATAGAATTCATCACCGTTTTCCACTTTGCTGTACTGATCTTCCCCCGAATAGACATCCATCAAGGAAAGAGTACCAAGCGTCAAACCGGTTTCCTCATAGACTTCCCTGCGAGCGACCTGTTCTGTGCTTTCGCCAAGCTCCATTAATCCGCCGGTAAGCCCCCAGACGCCGTGCGGAGAACGACGCTGCTGGAGAAGTATTTTCCCTTCTTCGTTCCTCACGATGACAACAGAACCGACAAGTATCAGCGGGCGATTACCGACAAGGGCGCGAAGTTCCTGAACATAACCCATCAGACGACCTCCCCTGTCAGTTGGCCAGGCCGACGGTTTCTTTTAGGTGACGGCCTTCTTCCAAAGCCTTCAGGAGGAAATGAGCGACGTCGCCCCGATTGATTCTTCTTCCATCCTTAGGAACTGTAGGCGAAGTACGGTACATCTTTGTCACACCACCGTCATCGAGGCGCATCGGACGGGCGATCGTATAATCGAGTCCTGCTGCCATAATGGCATTGACCGCCTGGCTGTGATCCTTAAGGACGTTTTTCAAAATAAGCCGGGACATCCACCCTGTAAAGCCTGGGATCTCTTTATAAATACCGGCAGAAGCAACGTACAGAATACGGGAAATACGATGTTCAAGCATGCCCCGAACGAGATTCCCCGCCATTCTTTCCAGATTATCCTTCTGTTTCAGGCTGTCAGAGCCGAGACACGATACGACAGCCTCCTGTCCTTCCATTACAGCGGAAACGGCTTCTCTGTCGAGGGCATCTCCCTCTACGACACGTAGGCGCTCATGGACAAGCATCCATTTATCCGGTGTCCGTACAAAGGCGGTTACCTCATGGCCTGATTCAAGTGCCTGTTTCACAAAGGAAAGACCCGTTCCTCCAGTCGCACCAAATACAACGATTTTCATAGATTCCACCTCCAAGACTTCCTTCTACTCTATTATAACTTGGAGGTGTTGGGAAACCAGCATTCAGCTCTCCATCCGTCTCAGGAGAGCTGTGAATAGAACAGCACCAATAACCATTATACCGCCGATCCAAGGTGTATGGATCAGACCGATGGAATCTACAATCAACCCACCGACAAAGGAACCGATGGCAATACCGACATTAAAGGCCGCGATATTCAAAGCGGAGGCGACATTGACAGCAGAAGGGACGTATTTCTCCGCCAGCTGAACCACTAATATCTGCAAAGCAGGAACGTTCATAAATGCAAACAGTCCCATCAGGAAGAGTACGATCAGACTGACGGCCTTGAATGGAATGGCAAAAGTAAGCACGGTCAGAACCACTGCCTGAAAGATGAACATCCAGAACAACGCCTTCAGCGGGTTACGGTTGGAAAGCTTCCCGCCGACCGTGTTACCGATCGCCACTGCCACTCCGTAAACGAGCAGGATGACACTGACAAGGCTGGGAGCAAAGCCGGTGATATCCTCTAACAGTGGAGCCAGATAGGTAAACGCAACAAATGTTCCACCATACCCGAGAGCCGTTATAAGGAAAGCAAGCATAATCTTACTGTTCTTTAATATTTTCATTTGATCCGAGAATTTGGAGGGTGGTGCTTCCTCTAAATCTTTCGGTACAAGTAAAGCACTTGCAATGATGCCGATCACACCAAGTAAAGCCACACCGGCGAAGGTCGCCCTCCAGCCGAAGTGCTGACCGATGAAAGTACCGATCGGGACGCCTGTTACCGTGGCTACCGTCAATCCTGTAAACATAAAGGCAATTGCACTTGCCCGCTTATTCTCAGGGACAAGACTTGCTGCAATGGTCGAACCGATGGAAAAGAAAATACCATGAGAAAAAGCCGTAATTACGCGCGCAGCCAACAATATACCGAAACTGGACGATAAAGCAGCGATGGAATTACCTATAATAAAAATTACCATAAGTGCCATAAGCAGATGCTTTCGTCCCATTCTACTTGTTAAAGCAGTCAAAACAGGAGCACCGACGGCAACCCCCACCGCATAACCGGAGATCAACAAACCGGCAAGTGTAATGGAAATAGATAAGTCACCTGCAAGGGAAGAAAGCAGGCCGACTGGAACGAATTCTGTCGTTCCGATACCAAAAGCACTGATCGCAAGAGCTAATAATGCAAACGTATTGCTGTTTTCTTTTGTTTGAATGGATGCCTTTCCGACACCTTGTGATTGGGAACTCATTCTGTTCCTACCTCCTCTTTTCATGATCAAAACGAGGCGCCTTTCGTTTCTAGAAACGATTATGCCTGCTTTTCCATGACTTGAGAAGTACGCACTTCCGGGTGCTATAGGAACTTATAAGTAACATTTATGACACACCAAGGGTTCTACCGAGATAAAAAAATAGCCAAACAGGTCGAACCATGGTAATTTAGTGTATAGCAATTATAAACTGTACCGTCTAAAAAGTACCTTAGGGAAGGAGAGTTAGACATGGCCAAGTACAACATCCCTGTAGAGGCTGCATTGGAAGTCATCGGAGGTAAATGGAAGGTCGTCATCCTCTGTCACTTGATCAAAAAGAAAAGGCGCACGTCCGAATTGAAACGCTTGATGCCCGGCATCACACAAAAGATGCTGACTCAGCAGCTTCGTGAATTGGAATCAGACGGCGTCCTGAACCGCATCGTTTATAATCAAGTACCACCGAAGGTAGAATATGAACTGACGGAATATGGATGGACGTTGAAAGGTGCCCTCGACATGCTTTGCGAATGGGGTGAACAGCATATCGAGAATACGTACCCGAACAAAGAAGATGTGCTCCTGGACACAGAGGAATTAGAAAAAGTATAGAAGGACAGATAACCATTGCTTGGAGCAGGCTCCTTGCAGACAGTGCATTCATATTAAGAAAAATCCCTCCTGATCCATGGAGGGATTTTTATTTGCCGTAACCTAAAGAGGCCGCCTCTAATTTTAAGCATAAAAAAAATCGTTACATGACGTAACGATTTCTGTTCTATAATCTCCAATTTTTATGCGCAATTGTTGATAATAATAATGGCGGAGGAGGAGGGATTCGAACCCCCGCGAGCCGTAAAGCCCCTGGCGGTTTTCAAGACCGCTCCCTTCAGCCAAACTTGGGTACTCCTCCGTATGACCGACAATAAATATATTACCATTTATCATCTCTTTCGTCAATACATCCTGAAGATTTTCCCTAAAAAACCCCGGAATAATGACTGCTTTGTTATTATACAAAATCCGTATTGCCTTCGTCAACTAAAATCGACAACTTCCGATGCCGATGAACACGATGAGCTTTCCATGAGGCGGATGACCCTCCTGATCGTTTTGCTCTTCCAGGGTCTCATTGCTGAAAAAAACCGTACAGACAGGATCTGTACGGTTTTTTCTCTTATTTGCTGATGACGTCTTTGCCACCCATATATGGACGAAGCACTTCCGGCACGACGACAGAACCATCTTCCTGCTGATAGTTTTCCAAGATCGCTGCAACGGTACGACCGATGGCAAGTCCGGAACCATTCAGTGTATGGACGAATTCCGGCTTCGCTTTCTCGTCACGGCGGAAACGGATACCGGCTCGACGCGCCTGGAAATCTTCAAAGTTAGAGCAGGAGCTGATTTCGCGGTATGTTTCCTGACTCGGGATCCACACTTCGATATCATATTTCTTCGCTGCTGTGAAACCAAGATCGCCTGTGCACATGCTCATGACACGGTAAGGAAGTTTCAACAGCTGGAGTACTTTCTCCGCATGACCGGTGAGTTCTTCCAATACATCGTAAGAATCCTCCGGCTTGGCAAGCTGGACAAGCTCGACTTTGTTGAATTGGTGCTGGCGGATGAGTCCGCGGGTATCGCGGCCGGCAGAACCTGCTTCAGAACGGAAGTTGGTGCTGAAAGCGACAAACTTCTGTGGAAGATCTGCTGCACTTAATATTTCTTCCCTGTGGAAGTTCGTAACTGGAACCTCTGCCGTTGGAACGAGGTAATAATCCCAGTCCTGAATCTTAAAGGCATCTTCTTCGAACTTCGGAAGCTGGCCTGTACCAGTCATAGAGGTACGATTAACCATTTGTGGTGGCAGCATCTCCTGATATCCGTGCTCATCAGAATGAAGGTCCATCATGAAGTTGAGCAGGGCACGCTCCAAGCGGGCACCAAGGCCTTTGTAGAATACGAAACGGCTTCCCGTCACCTTAGAGGCACGCTCGAAGTCCAGCATACCAAGGTCTGTCGCCACGTCCCAGTGCGGCTTCGCTTCAAAGTTGAAGGCAGGGAGTTCTCCCCATTTTCTCGCTTCCTGGTTGTCGTCTTCATCTTCTCCGACAGGAACACTTTCATGAGGAATGTTCGGAATAGATAACAGCATCGTTTCCAATTTCTCCTCGACTTCTTTCCATTCTGTATCAAGCGTTTTGATACGATCGCCGACTTCGCGCATTTCCTTAATCTTATCGTCCGCATCTTCCTTCGCTTTCTTCAGTTGGGAGATTTCCTTGGAGACTTCATTCCTCTTCGCTTTCAGCTCTTCTGTTTCCTGAATCAGCTCCCGGCGTTTACTGTCGAGATCACCGAATGCATCCAGATCAGACAAGTCTTCCCCGCGGTTTTGCAGCTTCGCTTTTACTTCGTCAAAGTTCTGACGCAGATACTTCATGTCTAACATCATCTATTCCTCCTTGTTATTTTTTTGCCTATAAAAAAAACTCCCGTCCCTTATATAAAGGGACGAGAGCTTTTCTATATGCTTCCCGCGATACCACCCAAGTTGAAGGTACCATGACCTTCCGGCTTCTACTCATAACGGTGAGCACCGGTACAGCTTACTGGACTTCGGCTGCACAACTCAAGGATGGATTCACACGGCTTCCCCGTCAGTTCTCACCAGCCACTGACTCTCTTCAAGGAGAAGGGACGTGCTACTATTTCCTATCATCGCGTTAATTATAAAGGTTGTGTTACATAAGATTAGCGGATTTAAAATTATAATGCAAGTGTTTTACGGGGAGTTCTCCACCATTTTCACAAAATGAGCCGTGATGCGGTGGTCATCTGTCAATTCAGGGTGGAAAGAACATGCCAGGTACTGGTCCTGCTGAGCTGCAACGATATGTCCGTCATAGCGGGCCAGCACTTTCGTTTCTTCACCGACACCTTCGATATAAGGAGCACGGATGAAGACCGCATTGTATCCTTCCGCCACCCCTTCGATATCAAGATCCGCTTCAAAGCTTTCCCGCTGTCGGCCGAAAGCATTGCGGCGTACTTTGATATCCATCAGACCGAGGTGGACATCATAGGAACCGTCGATTTCAGAAGCAAGGAGAATCAGGCCGGCACACGTACCGAAGATCGGCTTCCCTGCTTTTCCGAATTGACGAATCGGCTCAAGGAAATCGTATTTGTCAATCAACCGGCGGATGGTTGTGCTCTCTCCACCGGGAATGATCAAACCGTCGATTTGTTCCAGCTGTTCCTTCTTCTTAACGACGACAGCTTCTGCTCCTGATGCCTCGACAGAACGAACATGCTCACGAAAAGCGCCTTGTAAACCTAATACACCGATTGTAGTCATGATGTCATTCTCCTTTACTTACTGGCTGCGTTCCTGCATGCGCTGATCAGGTGTAAGAGTAGAGATTTCCATCCCTTTCATCGCTGTACCCAAGTCTTTGGACAGCTCACCAATCAGTTTGTAGTCCGTATAGTGAGTCGTCGCTTCTACGATCGCACGAGCGAATTTCTCAGGGTTGTTGGACTTGAAGATACCGGATCCAACGAATACACCGTCTGCTCCAAGCTCCATCATAAGAGCCGCATCAGCCGGAGTAGCAATTCCACCCGCTGCAAAGTTTACAACAGGAAGACGGCCTTCTTCACGGATTTCCATAAGAAGATCGAACGGTGCGCCGTTTTCTTTAGCAAATACCATGACTTCATCTTCAGACAGACCGCGAAGTTTACGGATTTCTGATTGTACTTGACGCATGTGGCTTACTGCTTCCACGATGTTTCCTGTACCAGGCTCACCTTTCGTACGAAGCATGGAAGCTCCTTCACGGATACGACGAGTCGCTTCTCCGATGTTACGGCATCCACAAACGAAAGGAACCGTGTAGTCATCTTTCTTGATGTGGTAGATTTCATCAGCTGGAGTCAGTACTTCACTCTCATCGATATAATCCACACCCATCGCTTCAAGGACACGAGCTTCTGTGATGTGACCGATACGTGCTTTAGCCATTACCGGAATAGAAACAGCATTCATGACTTCTTCTACGATCGTTGGATCCGCCATACGAGCGACTCCACCTGCAGCACGGATGTCTGCTGGTACACGTTCAAGAGCCATAACGGCTACTGCGCCGGCCTCTTCCGCGATTTTTGCTTGCTCTGCGTTTACGACGTCCATGATGACGCCACCTTTTTGCATTTCGGCCATTCCGCGTTTGACGCGATCCGTACCTGTTTGTGACATGATATATTCCTCCCTGACAGCTATATGTTTCAAGCATTTTAAATTTTTTGAATCATAGATTCTTATCCTCTATTGTAACGCATTACCGCTTTAAATCCTACAAAATATGTAGGTTTTTTTATGTTAGAACCAACCTTTGACCATATCTACGGCACCAGTGAAGATATCCGCAAAGAATTGGCCGATTGCTCCAAGCATCAGCATGAACCAGTTTGATTTATCGACGTCTTCCGCAGCGACGAGTTCAACGGTCTCCCCTTCATCAGAAACAAGGTTGCTGTAGTTATCTTCCCCGTTATAAACAAGAACGGCCGTTCCGACTTTGTCTCCCTTTTTGACCGGGGCGACAAGTTCTCCATCTTCATTCAGCTTGTCCTTATCCAACTTGTACTCCAGTGTGTATTGATCTTCTTCGGCATTCTTCACCATGGTGCTTAATGCTTCGCTTGTCTCAATAGCGACACTGTCTTCTTTCCCTTTAGCAACAGAAACGGTCGATTCTTCCTCTTTCGCATATCCTGCCGGGAATAGTTCCTGGCGGGAGAATTGCTGGAATCCGTAATCCAACAGTTCGGCTGTCTGCTGGAAACGGCTCTCACGGGTTTCTGATTTCATAACGACGGAAATCAGACGTACACCGTCCCGTTCAGCTGTTCCTGTAAAGGTATTGCCCGCAAGCTCGGTATAGCCGGTTTTCAAGCCGTCCATGCCTTCATATTCGAACTGCTTCAAGTTCTCTCCAGGCATTCCCGGAAGCATCCAGTTCCAGTTCGTGACGGTTTTTCCTTCGAATTCCAATGTCGGCTGACTGGAGATTTCCAGTGCCTGCGGATAATTATTGATCAGGTGATAAGCAAGCGTGGCAGCGGATTTGGCAGAAAGCATGTTGACTCCATCTGCCGCCGTTCCTTCTGGGTGGTTATCCCCGAGGTGGGCGTTATCTAATCCAGAAGCGTTCACGAATTCATAATCCGGAAGACCTAATTCCTTGGCTTTTTCATTCATCATTTTGACGAATTCGCCTTCACTTCCACCAACCAGCTCGGCCAGTGTAATCGTCGTGGCGTTATCTGAGTTGATCGCCATCGCTTCATATAGTTCTCGTACCGTATAATCTTTATTCATTTTTAACCCGACACCTGAATATTCAGGGTTGGCGGATATTTCATAAGCATAAGGACTGATTTGTGTTGTCGTATCCCAGCTGATTCTTCCTTCATCAATCGCTTCCAAAACGAGATACTCTGTCATCATCTTCGTCATACTTGCTGGAGGTAGAGTTAAATCTGCCTCTTTTTCATACAAAATCTTCCCTGTGTCTGCATCAACGAGGATCGCTGATTTCGCCCCAACGTCAACGGTGCTTGCATATGTACTCAATGGACTCATAAATACGGCAAACACTGTCATAAGCACGACCATAGTCATGGCCACTGATGCTCTCAATCTTTGTTTCAACTTTCTCGACCTCCACCCTTAAAATATGCATCCTCGTTATTTTATCACATGCGTATATAAAAGAATAGACAGGGAAAAGTCCCTGTCTATCGGATATACAGAGGGTCAAACGGAGTAGTTTGGCGCCTCTTTCGTAATCTGTACGTCATGCGGATGGCTCTCTTTCAGGCCTGCACCTGTGATACGGATGAACTGGGAATCGTTCCTTAGTGCGTCGATTGTCGGTGTGCCGCAATAGCCCATACCGGAGCGTAGTCCGCCGAGAAGCTGATGGATCGTATCCGCAAGCGGCCCTTTATAAGGCATGCGGCCTTCGATTCCTTCCGGTACCAGTTTCTTCGCTTCCTGCTCATTTTGGAAATATCGGTCTTTCGATCCGGATTCCATCGCGCCGACAGAGCCCATACCGCGATACACTTTAAAGCGTCGGCCTTGGAATATTTCCGTTTCACCAGGGCTTTCTGTTACACCTGCCAGAAGACTGCCTAGCATAACAGCATGTCCACCAGATGCAAGCGCCTTGACGATATCTCCGGAATACTTGATACCACCGTCTGCGATGATCGGTTTGCCGTGGCGGGCAGCTTCCGTTGCACAATCATGAATGGCAGTGATTTGAGGAACTCCGACTCCTGCTACGACGCGGGTCGTACAGATGGATCCAGGTCCGATTCCGACCTTCACGACATCCGCACCTGCTTCGATCAATTCGCGTGTCGCTTCCGGAGTCGCGACGTTTCCGGCAATGATATTGATTTCAGGGTGACGGTCGCGGATACGTTTCACTTGTCCGATAACCCCTTGGGAATGGCCGTGAGCCGTATCGACGACAAGGGCATCGACGCCGGCATCCACAAGTTTATCAATTCGAGTCATGGCGTCTGCTGTGACACCTACCGCTGCGGCAACCAGCAGACGTCCTTGAGAATCTTTCGCAGAGTTCGGGAATTCGATGACCTTCTCGATATCCTTGATGGTAATCAAGCCTTTCAGTACGCCTTGGTTATCGACCATCGGAAGCTTCTCGATCTTGTATTGCTGAAGGATCTTCTCCGCTTCATCCAATGTCGTGCCGACAGGAGCTGTGACCAGGTTTTCGCTTGTCATTACTTCACGGATCGGAATGGAGTAGTTTTCGATGAAGCGAAGGTCACGGTTCGTCAAGATTCCGACAAGTTTCTGTTCTTCTTCATTGTTTACGATCGGTACACCGGAAATACGGAACTTGCCCATCAAGTGTTCGGCATCAAAAACCTGATGTTCCGGTGTCAGATAGAATGGATTCGTGATGACGCCGCTCTCGGACCGCTTCACACGATCGACATGCTCAGCTTGTTCTTCGATCGACATATTCTTATGAATGACACCAAGACCGCCTTGTCGTGCCATGCCGATCGCCATCGCTGCTTCCGTAACCGTATCCATACCGGCACTGATGATCGGCATATTCAACCGAAGCGTCGGGGATAGTTCTGTCGCTAAAGAAACATCACGCGGCAGGACATCTGATTTAGCAGGCAAAAGCAGTACATCGTCAAATGTTAAACCTTCTTTAGTAAACTTGTCTTCACGCATGCTTGACCTCTCCTTTTCTTCCTTCAAATAGTTTGGGTGAAAGTGGGTAAAATAAGTGGTACATTCGCAACATTAATTACTTATTGTTATTTACAATACGACAATGATAGTGCTTTTTCAACCATAAAAATATTGGGAGAAACTCCCTTGTAACAGTGGAAAGGAGAGGAAGCGTTGCCAAATCACGATACGATTCTGACCTATCTGCAGGTCACTGCCCATTCCCGCCCGTTTCTTCAGGCTTGCTATGACAAAATCGGACATCACAAAGCGGAGCATCACGCCTATAACAACGCCGATCGATTCCAATACGGGTTACTTCTCGGCGGCGACTACTGGCGGACGGCTCTTCAGACACCGCTCAGCGTAAAGCCTCTCCTGTTCTATTACGGACTAAACCACTTTATGAAGAGCTGCCTGCTTACGGTCGACCCTGGTTATCCAGCAACGGCAAAAGTGCTTGCCCACGGGTTATCTACGAGAAAAAGAAAAAAACAGCATTACCGGTTTCTTGAAGATGATATAAGGATCCAGCCCCACGGCTTGTTTCAGCACGCGGCGCATCATCTTTTTCAATTCTCCTCGAACAAAGAGAAAGTATCGATGGATGAACTGCTCCGACCGCTTCCGGCGATGGACACCATCTATCAATGGAAAGAGGAAAAAGCCAAAGAACCGGATGAAAACTGGCCGGAGCTGCTTCGTTACTTCGCCGTCCTCTACAATTTAAGTATGCTTGTCCGTTATGAGGGCGAGTGGTGGGGGGAGATGGAGCAGATGAAGGACAGAGAGGATTACGTCTTCATTCTGCATTTCCTCGAAACCGCTTCGGAAAGAATTCCGGAATTGATTTCTTTATGGATGAAAGACCAGTGGTCATCGGTTCCATGACGTCACTGGTCTTTTCTTTATTCATAGACTTCTTCAATATATAAATCCAAGTGTTCTTTTAAATTAATAATGGAATCGTTACTTTGAACAATCGGTCTGACTGGATCCTGTTCATCTACAAAGAGAATATCCGCTTTACTGTTATCGGAAAGTCGTACCTTCGTACCAATTGAGTAGCCTGTCAGTTCTTTGGCTAAGGTTTGAATGACTTCCTGGTGATACCGTCCCATCTGCTTCTGCAGCATTTCCTCGAGTACTAGAAACGGAGAACGCCGTTCCCTGTAATGGCGCTCGGACGTCATGGCATGGTACATGTCACTGACGGCAAGGATTTGACTGAACATGTGAATCTTGTCGTGATGCAGGCCAAGTGGATATCCGGTCCCGTCCATCCGCTCATGGTGCTGGAGGATCGCAAGCTTGGACTCCTTGCTTAACGAAGCGATTTTCTCTGTCATTCGGTAGGATAAGGCGGGATGATTCTTCACCTGACTGTATTCCGTTTCGGTGAGTGCAGCTTCTTTACTGGTTATCCGTTTATCGATCCGGGCCATTCCTGCATCAGCTAGTGCCCCTGCAAGCCCTACCTGAATCCATTCTCCATAGCTGTATCCCATCTTTGAAGCCACATAGCCGGATAAGAGGCCGGTCGCCACTCCGTGATGATACATATAATCAACAGCTGTCGAATGATGATGAAGTGTAAAGATGTCCGATTTTGATTCTACCGACTTCTCAAGCAGGGGCACCATGATCCGCCTTACTTCTTGAATATCGACGGCGGACCCGGCCTGCCAGGAATTGTACCATTCCTTATAGGATTGAACGGCATCCAAGTACTGCTCTTCGAAAGTATGCAGTATAACAGAAGAGGGAGAAGGCATATTGGATATCGATTGTTCTGTTTCTGTGTCTGTGTCTTGCTGAGGAATGAACGGTGTGCCGTCGGAACGCTTGTGGGATATTTCTATGTAAGGGATTTGAAACTTCTTCAAAACTTCGATATGAACCGGTTGAACAATGGTATTTTTCGGAATGATCGGTCGCTGTGTACGTCCTTTCACGTCTTGAACGATGATGCATCCCGGTGTCAACTGCCCTGGACTCACTCTCATACGTACTTCCACCTCTCTTGTAGAAATAAAAAAGCCGCCTGCCGCTAAGGAACGACAGGCGACGGTATTTAAGCTTACGACTCTTCTGTAGGATCGTTACCGGATTCAGATTCTGTTTCCGAAGCTTCCTGCTCCGCCTGCATTTCGGCTTCTGCTTCCATTGCTTCTTCCAACAGTTCTTCTTCCTCTTTCTCGGATTCAACCCGGGCGACAGTCGCCACTTCTTCTCCATCTCCAAGACGGATCAGGCGGACTCCTTGTGTGTTACGTCCTGTTTCGGAAATACTTTCCATCGGCATGCGGATCAAGACACCGCTTGCTGTGATGATCATGATATCCTCTTCACCGTTTACGGCTTTTGTTGATACAACATGACCGTTCTTATCTGTCAGATTACACGTGATGATTCCTTTACCACCACGGTTTGTAATTCTGTAATCACTCGCAGGGGTACGCTTTCCGTAGCCATTCGTCGTTACGGTCAATACCTGCAGGGAGTCATCAAGGATTTCCATGGAAACGACGTGGTCATCGTCACGGAGGGAAATTCCCTTCACACCAGCTGCTGTACGGCCCATTGGACGAATCTGGTCTTCATTGAACCGGATCAGATATCCGTTCCTTGTTCCGATCATGATATCCTTCGATCCATCCGTAAGACGAACGGAGATAAGTTCATCATCTTCCCGAAGGCCGAGGGCGATCAGACCGCCTTTACGAATATTGGCGAACTGGGACAATGTCGTCCGTTTCGTAATCCCGTTTCTCGTTGTGAAGACGAGGTACCAGTCATCTACGAAATCTTCGACAGCGATGACGGCATTGATCCATTCATCCTGCTCGATATTCAGCATGTTGATGATCGGGATTCCTTTCGCAGTACGGCTGAATTCCGGTACTTCATACCCTTTTGCCTTGTAAACCTTCCCTTTGTTGGAGAAGAACAACAGCGTATTGTGAGTAGAAGTAGAAAGCAGGTGTTCCACGAAATCTTCTTCATGAGTGCCCATTCCCTGTACTCCGCGTCCTCCGCGGCGCTGGGAACGATACGTGGTTGCAGGAAGACGTTTCACGTATCCCTGGTGAGTCAATGTCACGATGACCGTCTCTTCCGGAATCAGGTCTTCATCTTCAATAAAGTCTGTACCGCCAAGGACGATTTCTGTACGGCGCTCATCATTGTAACGCTCTTTGATGTCGAGGAGCTCTCCACGAATTATCTCAAGAACCTTCTCGTCATCGGCCAGGATTGCCTTCAATTCGGCAATATGCTTGATAAGCTCCTGGTACTCTTCTTCGATCTTCTCTCTTTCAAGACCAGTCAAACGCTGAAGGCGCATATCAAGAATCGCCTGGGCTTGTTTCTCTGAAAGACCGAATCGTTCCATCAAGCCGTTTCTCGCAATGTCTGTCGTCTGCGATTCACGAATCAGCGCGATCACTTCATCCAGATGATCAAGTGCGATACGCAGCCCCGCCAAAATGTGGGCACGCGCTTCCGCTTTTTTCAGTTCGAATTCTGTACGTCGTCTGATAACGACCTTCTGGTGCTCTAAGTAATGCTCCAGACACTGCTTAAGGTTGAGGACCTTCGGATGGCCGTCAACGAGAGCAAGGATGTTGATGCCGAAAGTAGACTGCAGAGCTGTCATTTTATACAAATTATTCAAGAGGACGTTCGGATTCACATCTCTGCGAAGCTCGATAACGACACGCATTCCGTTCCGGTCAGACTCGTCACGAAGATCGGTGATACCGTCAATCTTCTTATCACGGGCAAGATCGGCGATCTTCTCTACAAGACGGGCTTTGTTCACCTGGTATGGAAGCTCTGTGACAAGCAGACGTGTTTTGCCGTTCGCCTGTTCTTCAATATCGACTTTGGCACGAACGGTAATCGAGCCTTTCCCAGTTTCATAGGCTTTACGGATACCGCTCAAGCCAAGGATCTTACCGGCAGTAGGGAAGTCCGGGCCGTAAATATGATTTTCCATCAATTCCTGGATTGTAATATCCTCATCCTTACTCAAGGCAAGGACTGCGTCGATGACTTCCCCCAACTGGTGGGGAGGGATGTTTGTCGCCATACCGACAGCAATTCCCGCTCCTCCGTTCACGAGCAAGTTCGGGAATTTGGATGGCAGAACGGCTGGTTCACGCTCGGTACCATCATAGTTGTCATTGTAATCGATCGTATCCTTGTTGATATCACGAAGGATCTCCATCGAAATTTTGGACATTCGGGCCTCTGTGTAACGCATGGCGGCTGCGGCGTCCCCGTCCACAGAACCGAAGTTACCGTGACCGTCTACAAGCATGTAACGGTAGTTGAAATCCTGCGCCATACGGACCATCGTATCGTAAACAGCGGAATCTCCGTGCGGGTGATACTTACCGATAACTTCCCCTACGATACGAGCCGATTTCTTATAAGCTTTATCTGCGTGCATTCCAAGGTCATGCATGGCATACAATATTCTCCGGTGTACAGGCTTCAATCCATCCCTTACATCCGGAAGGGCACGGGCGACGATAACACTCATCGCATAGTCCAGGAAAGAGGTTCTCATTTCCTGACTGATATTGATTTCCTGCACGCGCGGGCGTTCGGGTTGATCGACCATTCTTTCTACCTCCTAGTTGCCTTTCAAAGAGAAGCAGCCGCAAAAGGCTGCTCCCTCCTCTTCCCTCCCATCCAAACTGGTGGAAAAGAAAAAGACTGCTGATCTATCTATTTACACATCAAGATTCTGTACATACTGGGCATTTTCCTGAATGAAGTTACGACGCGGTTCGACTTTGTCTCCCATCAGGATATCAAATGTTTCATCAGCGCCCATCGCATCTTCCAGATTCACCTGAAGCATCGAACGGGTTTCCGGATCCATCGTCGTCTCCCACAGCTGTTCCGGGTTCATCTCTCCAAGTCCCTTGTAACGCTGAATCCCTGGTTTCGGTGAAGCAGAAAGCTGGGCAAGCATGGAATCAAGCCCTTTGTCGCTGTAGGTATAGTACGTCGCTTTCCCCTGCTGGATCTTATACA
This sequence comes from Halobacillus sp. BAB-2008, assembly GCF_000328325.1. Lineage (NCBI taxonomy): Bacteria > Bacillati > Bacillota > Bacilli > Caryophanales > Bacillaceae > Halobacillus > Halobacillus sp. BAB-2008. Next base: position 33,651 of record NZ_ANPF01000035.1, read on the forward strand.
GCGGCGGCTGGGCGATGTAAATATAGCCTTTTTCGATCAGAGGACGCATGTAACGATAGAAGAACGTCAGCAGCAATGTACGGATATGGGCACCGTCGACATCGGCATCCGTCATGATGACGATCTTATGGTAACGGGCTTTCTCTATGTCGAAATCTTCACCGATTCCCGTACCGAGCGCCGTAATGATTGTTCTGATTTCGTTGTTGGAAAGAATCTTATCCAGGCGCGCTTTCTCTACGTTGATGATCTTACCTCTCAATGGAAGAATAGCTTGGAAGTGCCTGTCACGGCCCTGCTTTGCTGAACCTCCGGCAGAGTCACCCTCAACGATGTACAGTTCTGATATTTTGGCATCTTTGGAAGAACAGTCTGCTAATTTACCAGGCAGGTTGGATACTTCCAATGCGCTCTTACGGCGGGTCAATTCCCTGGCTTTCTTCGCTGCCATTCTTGCTCTTGAAGCCATCAGGCCCTTCTCGACAATCGTTTTCGCCATTTGCGGGTTTTCAAAAAGGAATCTGGAGAAATTCTCTGAGAACAAGGCGTCCGTCACGGTTCTCGCTTCACTGTTCCCAAGTTTCGTCTTCGTCTGTCCCTCAAACTGCGGATCCGGGTGTTTGAGCGAGATGATCGCTGTCAGTCCTTCCCGGACGTCGTCCCCGGTCAAGTTCGGATCGGTCTCCTTGAACATGTTGTTCTTGCGGGCGTAGTCGTTAATGACACGCGTCAGTCCTGTCTTGAACCCGGATTCATGTGTTCCACCTTCATAGGTATGGATGTTGTTCGCGTAGGAATAGATATTGCTTGCGAATCCATCGTTGTACTGCATTGCGATTTCGATGGATATTTCATCCTGCTCGCCTTCGATGAAAAAGGCATCATGCAGTACTTCACGCGTACGGTTCATGTGTTCGACGTAGGAAAGGATCCCACCTTCGAAATGATATTGGACCGGATCTTCATCCGTACGTTTATCATCGATCGTTATCGTCAATCCTTTATTCAGGAAAGCAAGCTCACGCAGACGGTTGGCCAGGATTTCGAACTTATACTCCTGCGTTTCTGAGAAGATCTCTTCATCAGGCTTGAATGTGATGCGTGTTCCAGTAATGTCTGTCTCACCGATCACTTTCAAATCATCCGCAGGTACACCGCGGTGGTAGGCCTGGTAATAAATGTTCCCATCCCGGTGAACGAATACTTCCAGCTTCGTTGATAAGGCGTTCACGACAGAAGCTCCCACCCCGTGCAGACCTCCGGACACTTTGTATCCTCCGCCGCCGAATTTACCGCCGGCGTGGAGAACGGTCAGGATCGTCTCTACGGCAGGACGACCGGTCTTTTCCTGAATACCTACAGGGATACCGCGCCCATTATCTGTAACCGTGATGCTGTTATCCTCTTCAATGGCAACTTCAATATGGTCACAGTAACCGGCCATCGCTTCGTCAATACTGTTATCGACAATCTCCCATACGAGGTGGTGAAGGCCCTTTTCGTTCGTCGATCCGATGTACATTCCCGGACGTTTCCGAACAGCCTCCAACCCTTCCAGTACCTGTATTTGACTCTCATCATACGCCTGTTGTTCTTCGATAATATCTTCCTTCATGGTACTCACCTACATTTCTCAAGTGGTTTTGCATTAAATCCTTTAGGACTGCTGACTGAATCTATCGCTTGTTTCTTTATGTTTCCTCCGAGAAATCCTCAAGCTTGCTTAAGGTCGTCATCATATTGGCACGTTTCTTCAACGTGAAAACAGACAGTGGACTGAAGTAGATCACATCGTTCGTTATGACGATAGACTTCGCTTGATGATCTTCTGTTTCAATAACCTGTCTGTTTTTTCGCTGATTGAAAATAAACTCCTCGATGATCGAGGAAGAAGAAATCAAGCTGTTATCGATGATCGCCACTACGTCTTCCGAATGAATCACATGGTCATCCCCGATGTGAATAAACATTCCTCCACCTCATTTCTCAACGTCTATCGTTCCTTCACGGACACGGAATATCGCAGCCTCCTCCAACGCCTCATGTTCGATCCCTTCAATGCTCGTCGTCGAAACGAACGTCTGCACTTTCCCTTGGATCGTATGAAGCAGGTGGGACTGACGGAAGTCATCCAGCTCGCTGAGCACGTCATCCAACAGAAGAATCGGGTATTCTCCCACTTCGCTGTGAATCAATTCGATTTCTGCGAGTTTCAAAGACAACGCCGTCGTCCGCTGCTGGCCTTGGGAGCCGTACGTCTGAACATCCTTCCCGTTAACATAGAACAAGAGATCGTCCCGGTGCGGACCGGCAAGCGTGGTGCCGCGTTCCACCTCTTTTGCTTCTATTTCCGCGAACTTTTCCGAATATGTCTTCTTTATTGTTTCCAAATTCATATCCTCTGATACTTTCACACTCGCATCATAGGAAATTTGTAATTGTTCCAGCTGTCGGCTGATCCCTTCATGGATCGGAGCCGCCCATGAACGAAGAAGCTGAAGGAACTTGAACCTCCGCTCGACGATCGTCGCTGCGTGTTCCATCAGCTGCTCTGTCAGGACGGCAAGCATCGTCCGGTCTGCCCCCGGCTTTCTCTGCAGGTCTTTCAATAAATGATTTCGCTGCTTGAGTATTTTTTGATACTGTCCGAGGTGATAAATATACCTTGGCTGGATCTGCCCGATTTCCATGTCGATAAACCGACGACGCACCTGAGGACTCCCTTTGACAAGATTGAGATCCTCAGGTGCAAACATGACGACATTCAAAGCGCCGATATAGTCACTCAAACGCTTTTGTTCCATATGATTCAACTTCGCTTTTTTCCCTTTATTGGAAATGATGATTTCAAGGGGAAAGCGTTGATTCCGTTTAGAAATACTACCTTTTATTTTACCATACTCTTGATCCCACTGTATCAATTCTTTATCTCTCGGCGTCCGGTGTGAACGAGTGAACGCTAAGACATAGATCGCTTCCATCAAATTGGTTTTACCCTGGGCATTTTCACCAATGATGACATTGATCTTATGGTCGAAAGTCAGGGAGAGATCATCATAATTCCGGTACGATCTCAGGGACAGTTCCTTGATATGCATAAGTAAGGGGTATCCCGTTACCCTTCCTGGACAACGGTGTAGCTGCCGAATTGTTCTATTTCTACTGTATCTCCCAGGTACAGTTTGCGCCCACGGCGGTTTTCCGGTTCCCCGTTGACATACACCTCGAATTCTGCCAGAAAAATCTTCACCATTCCTCCGGATTCGACAATGTTCGCCAATTTTAGAAATTGACCGAGAGGAATGTATTCTGTCGTGATACCGATTTGTTCGCTCATTTTATCCACCCTATTCCATGAATTAACCTATTCTCCATTTTACTAAAGAAAAGTTTGTAAAGAAAGTACTTCCCGTTTCTTCCGGTTCCTATTTCAGGAAGGAAATAAAAAAAGGTGCCATTATGGAGTCCATAACCACACCTTTGTAAATACTATTCTGCCCCGGTCTGATCAGTATGTCCGTACCGGAAGGATCAGCTGGAGGATTTGATCGTCGTCTACGGGACGGATCAAGAACGGACGCATCGCTCCGGTAAATTCGACCTTCACCTGATCATAATCCACCGCTTTTAAAGCGTCCATCATATATTTCGCACTGAACGAAATTTTCAAGTCTTCCCCTTCGACATCATTCGCCAAAACTTCTTCGACGACATTACCGACTTCCGGAGAATTCCCTGTAATTTCGAGATGATTGTTTTCTTTTGTCATCAGACGAACAACATTGTTGCGGTTCTCTTTCGCTAGAAGAGAGGCACGATCGACAGACTGAAGAAGTTCCTTCGTGTCGATTTGAACGATCGTTTTGCTGTGATCCGGAATGAGTCGGGATGTTTCCGGATAGTTCCCATCCAATAAACGGGACAAGAAGTACAGGTGCTTCGTCCGGAACAACACTTGGTTGTCTGTCACACTGATTTCAATGGTATCTTCCGAATCAGCCAGAATCTTGTTCAATTCCGTCAGGCTTTTCCCTGGAATGACAATGGGTGGAAGCGTCGTACCTGCCGGCTGCTCCAATGGAAGCTTACGAGATGCAAGACGGTGGCTGTCTGTTGCGATGAACTCAAGTTCCCCTTCTTCCATCCGTACATGTACCCCTGTCAAAATCGGACGCGTTTCGGAAGTGGACACAGCAAAGACTGTTTGACGAATCAAATTCTTCAACAGATCGATCGGCAGTTCAAAGCTGTCCTCTGTATGCAGCTGAGGGAGCTGTGGATATTCTTCCGGGTCTTGTCCGTTCAGATGAAATTCCGCACTTCCAGAGCGAATAGTTACGTTTCTTGAGTTATCACTTTCAATTTCCACCGTATTTTGTGGAAGCTTTCTTACGATGTCAGGGAAGTACTTCGCCTGAAGAACAATGCTCCCCGGTTCAATATTCTCTACATATACGATTCCGTCTTCTTCTTGCGGAATGAACGACTCAATTGAAATATCAGAGTTACTACCCGTCAATTTAATTCCTGCAGTACTCGCTTCTATTTTCATTCCTGTGAGTATCGGGATAGTTGTTCTTGAAGATATGGCCTTCATGACATTCTGGACACTCTCGATCAATTGATCCCTCTGGATTATAAATTTCATTGCATACACTCCTCCTAATGAGCATATATTTAATTAATATTATTAAAAAAAGTAGTAATAGTACTAGTATGCGCTGTGGAAATGTGGATATCTTTATTAAACGCTTATGTGCCTAGGTTATCCACATGTGGACAGACTGTTGATGAACGTGCAACCGTTATTCACATTATCCACTTAATGAGACTTGAGCTGTTCCTTGATTTCTTCCAACTCTTTTTGGAGCTGCTGGTCATCTGCCACCATTCTGGAAATCTTCTCGTGGGCGTGAATGACTGTCGTATGGTCACGGCCTCCGAATTCTTCGCCGATCTTCGGCAGAGAGAAGTCCGTCAGCTCTCTTGATAGATACATAGCGATCTGTCGCGGGAATGCCACGGATTTCGTCCGCTTCTTCGCAGGGAAATCTTCTAATCTTACATTATATTTCTCGCCGACCATTTCCTGAATAGCTTCAATCGTAATTACTTTCGGTTTCGAGCTCGGGATGATATCCTTCAGCGCCTCTGCTGCCAGGGATGCATTAATGTCGCTGTTGATTAAAGAGGAATAAGCGACGACACGGATCAATGCTCCTTCCAGTTCACGGATGTTCGTATCGATCTGGTTTGCGATATAAAGCATCACTTCATTCGGTATGTCGAGCCCGTCTGCTTTCGCTTTCTTCCTTAAGATCGCAATTCTCGTCTCCAGGTCTGGAGGGGTGATATCGGTGATCAGGCCCCATTCAAAACGGGATCGCAGACGATCTTCCAATGTCGGAATCTCCTTCGGCGGCCGGTCACTGGAGATGACGATCTGCTTGCTTTCCTCATGGAGTGTGTTGAACGTATGGAAGAACTCCTCCTGCGTCTGTTCTTTCCCAGCCAGGAATTGAATATCATCAATGAGAAGTACATCGACGCTGCGGTATTTATTACGGAAATTGACCGCTTTGTTATCACGGATCGAGTTGATGAACTCGTTCGTGAACTTTTCTGATGACAAATAAACCACTTTCGCATTCGGATTGTGGTCTAGTACATAGTGACCGATAGCGTGCATCAAGTGAGTCTTGCCAAGTCCTACCCCTCCATAGATGAACAGCGGATTATACGCTTTGGCCGGAGCTTCTGCTACAGCGAGCGACGCCGCATGGGCGAAACGGTTTCCGGAACCGATGACGAACGTGTCGAACGTGTATTTTGAGTTCAACATGCTCTGCGGAGACTCTTCATTGCCGTTATTCTTCACATTCGGAACCTTTTTAGAAGAGAGTTTTACATCTTCAAGCGAGTCGTCCTTCGATTCCGGAATGATGAATTTTGTATCTAATTCTGCTCCTGTCACTTCATATAACGTCTCCGTTATAAGACCTTCATATTGATTTTCAAGCCAGTCTCTGGCGAATTCATTCGGAGCAACAATAGTTAACGTATTTTCGTTCAAAGAGTCGGCTTTTGTCGCCTTCAGCCACGTCTCGAAGCTGGGCTTGCTGATTTTCTCTTTGATCTGATCCAACGTATTCGTCCATAATTCATCGATGTTCTCCAAAATGTTCACCCCTTTCTGTTTCATTGGAAAACAAAAAAACCTTTCGTTCTCTTTTTCGAACGTAGCAAAAGGATCGAAAGGCATTCGTATAAGATTTGTATAAAGTTTTTCGGGATCCAGTACTCTTTTGCATGTGGATATTTAAAAAGTTGATAGTAATAGGGTTCGAGCTTCTTATATTCACTATCCACATTCTTGTGAATAACTGCATAAACAAGTGTGTTAATAACTGTCCACACGTTATCCACAACCTGTGGAAAAGATTTTTCGTGTTTTTTAGCTATTCACGGTTGAGCACAAATATAATACCAGATAAAATAGTGTCTTGCAATGGTTCCACGGAACTTATCCACAATAGCTACACGTTGTAGATAAAAATAATCCACAACACTATATTTTGTGATTTACTTGTCGATATTTGTTGTGGATAGTCTGATTTCCATGAAAAATTATACACAATACCTGTGAATGTTCGCCAGAAAAGTTGTTTTTCCGCTGTGAATTGGAAGAAGATCCTCCTGTTATAAGACAGCCTGTTATATAACGGGTGTCTGGATTTAAGGGAGAAGAAGTATGGAAATGGAAGTTGACAAAACAGGGGGGCATTGATTATACTAATCGGGACTGCCTTTTAGATGTATGTATTATTGGAATATTTCCCAGGAGGTGTATATATAATGAAACGCACATTTCAACCAAATAATCGTAAGCGTAAAAAAGTACACGGCTTCCGTTCACGCATGAGCACTGCAAATGGACGTAAAGTTCTTGCACGCCGTCGTCGTAAAGGAAGAAAAGTTTTATCAGCATAGGCCACTGAAAACAATCAGTGGTCTTTTTTCAGTATAAGGGTCAGAAGAGGGGCGGATCTCTCGTCCCTCTTCTCTTTTAATTGCAGAGGAGGCGTCATCCCGGCGCTGCCTTTTTGTCTAGTTCTGGAGGGTGTTCGATGAAGAAAGCTTATCGGATTAAGAAAAATGAAGAGTTTCAGCAGGTTTTTCAAGGTGGGCAATCCTTCGCAAACCGACAGCTGGTCCTTTACTACAAAAAGAAGGCCGACCAATCCCATTTCCGGATCGGTTTATCTGTCAGCAAGAAGATCGGCCCGGCAGTCATGCGTAATCAAATCAAACGATATTTGAGACAAGCGTTCCTTGAACTGGAAGAACATATACATCCTCAATATGACTTGGTAGTGATCGCCCGCAAACCGACGAGTCAAATGGATTTCCACGAAATGAAGCGGAGTTTGACACACGTCCTTTCCCGGTCGAAGCTGCTTAATAAAAAAATTCAACGGTAAGAATATAGAATTATGAGGCGTACTAATGCTAAACTAATGTTGGCCGTATGTTTTACGTTTTCATAATTTTCTAATAGAACCTTGTAAGAGATTCATAAGGAGGAACGAAACGTTGCGGAATAAAATGATAGCGCTTCTAGCAATGGCTGGAGTGCTTACGTTCCTATCCGGGTGTACTCAGGTGAATCAGGATATCACTGCGGATAGTACAGGATTTTGGAATGAATATGTAGTTTGGCCTTTGTCACAGACCATCACGTTCTTCGCAGATGCGACCAGCGGAAGTTTCGGTTTGGCGATCATCATCGTCACCGTAATCATTCGGTTGATCCTCCTTCCTTTGAACATCAAGCAATTGAGAAGTTCGAAGGCGATGCAGGACATTCAGCCGGAATTGAAAGAATTAAGAGGGAAATATTCTTCTAAAGACCAGCAGACCCAACAAAAACTGCAGCAGGAAACGATGCAGCTTTTCCAAAAGCACGGCGTCAATCCTTTGGCAGGCTGTCTGCCGATCGTTGTACAGATGCCGATCTTGATCGGGTTCTATCATGCGATCATGCGGACTGCGGAAATTCAGACACACACATTCCTTTGGTTGGAGCTTGGTTCCCCGGATCCGTTCCTGGCTATTCTCACAGCTGCGACTACATTCTTGCAGCAGAAATTGATGATGGCAGGCGGCGCCGCAGCCCAAAACCCACAAATGCAAATGATGTTGTACATCATGCCGCTTATGATCGGTACATTCGCGTTCTTCTTCCCATCCGCGTTAGCGTTGTACTGGATCGTAGGTAACGTCGTGATGATTCTGCAAACCATTTTCATCCGTAAACCGATGATGAAAGATGCGACGGGAGGAGCAGGCGAGTGAAACAAGTAACTGCTACAGGTTCGACAGTTGATGAAGCGGTCCAATCAGCACTAGAGCAATTACGGACATCAAAGGATCAAGTAGATCTTGAAGTTATTGATGAAGGTAAGAAAGGATTTCTCGGTTTCGGTTCCAAACCAGCGATTGTGAAAGTATCGATTAAGAAAAATCCAGTGCAGGATGCAGAGACATTCATCTATGACGTAGCAGAACAAATGGGAGCTCCTGTTCAAATCCGTACAGACATTCGTCAACGGGATATTTATATGGAACTGCATGGGGACAAGATCGCTATGCTCATCGGCAAGCGCGGTCAGACATTGAATTCCCTTCAATATCTGGCCCAGCTGGTCGTCAATCGTGAATCGGACATCTTCTATACGGTCATGCTCGATGCCGAAGGGTATCGGGAGCGGAGGAAAGAGACGCTTCACCAATTGGCCCAGCGCCTTGCGGATAAGGCGGTTCGGACAAACCAGGAAGTCAAACTGGAGCCGATGCCTTCCTACGAGCGGAAAATCATCCATGCAGCACTGCAGAACCATAAGCGAGTGATAACGGACTCTGCCGGAAACGATCCGCGGAGACATGTCGTTATCAGGCCTTCATGATTCGAAAGCTAAGAATACTTCTGCCCCCGGCAGAGGTATTTTTTTGTTTCTGCTGCTTGTATTCCTGTCTCTGAATGAGGGAAATATGATAGAAACCGTTTATACACATGTGGATAACCAAAAAACAGCTGCGACGTGTTGATATCTTTTCAAAACGCGTGGGTGTGTGGTAAGGTAAGATGTTAGTGGTAACGAAAAATAACGATTGTGGATAACTATAGATGAACGATTTATTTTCAGGAGGTGAAGGCGTGTGGAAACGGATACGATAACGGCGATATCGACCCCTATGGGGGAAGGTGCGATTGCCATCGTCCGGTTGAGCGGGCCAGAAGCTGTATCGATTGCAGCGAAATTATTCAGAGGGAAAGATTTGAACGAAGCGGCATCCCACACGATGCATTACGGGAAAATCATCGATCCGGAAACGGGCGACGTGGCGGAAGAGGTTATGGTATCTGTCATGCGCGCGCCGAAAACATTCACAAGAGAAGACGTCGTTGAGATCAACTGTCACGGCGGCCTTGTCTCTGTAAATCGTCTGCTTGAAATCATCCTGGCAAGTGGTGCGAGACTTGCGGAGCCGGGAGAGTTTACGAAACGGGCGTTTTTGAACGGTCGAATTGATTTATCCCAGGCGGAAGCGGTGATGGACCTGATCCGTGCGAAGACGGACCGGGCGATGAACGTCGCATTAAAGCAGATGGACGGCCGTCTGTCGAAGCTGATTCAGGATCTGCGGCAGAAGCTTTTAGAAACGCTTGCTCATGTCGAAGTGAACATCGATTATCCAGAATATGACGACGTGGAAGAGATGTCCCATGAAATGATGAAAGAGAAGACGAAGGAAGTCCATGCGGAAGTGACGAGTCTTTTGGAAACAGCGCGACAGGGGAAAATCCTGCGCGAAGGTCTCGGTACGGCGATCATCGGGCGTCCGAACGTCGGAAAGTCTTCCTTGATGAACGCGCTTGTGCATGAAAACAAAGCCATCGTCACGGAGATCCCCGGAACGACACGGGACGTGATCGAGGAGTATGTCAACGTCCGCGGTGTACCGCTCCGGCTCGTCGATACGGCGGGAATCCGGGAAACGGAAGACATTGTCGAACGGATTGGTGTCGAACGATCCCGACAAGTATTGCAGGAAGCCGACCTCATTCTGTTTGTGTTAAACTATGGGGATGAATTCAATCAAGAAGATGAAGAGCTTCTGAAAGCCATTCAGGATATGAACGTCATCGTCATCGTCAATAAGATGGACTTAGAGAATCGGTTGGATCTGGAGCGGGTCAAGGAATTGGCTGGAGAGCATCCGGTTATTACGACAGCACTGATCCGTGAAGAAGGAATCGATCAGCTGGAGAAAGCGATCGCAGATACCTTCTTCGAGGGGGAGCTTGATGCCGGAGATATGACCTATGTGTCGAACGTTCGTCACGTACAGCTTTTGAAACAGGCGAAGCAGGCTCTGGAAGATGCCCGGGACGGCATGGAAATGGGTGTGCCGCTTGATGTTGTACAGATTGATGTAACGAGAACATGGGAGATCCTCGGAGAGATCGTCGGAGATACCGTCCATGACAGTTTGATCGACCAGTTGTTCTCT